>JAJDCV010000096.1 GCA_029260675.1 Phycisphaeraceae bacterium | reverse complement strand
AGTATGCACAGGATTGCAAGTTAAATCATGTGTGTAGCTTCTCCAATCTACACCCAACGGATAAACAGCACTCACCCGCTAACCAGTTAATGTGGGCGCACTACTCCGACCAACACAAAGGAGTTGTGCTGGGCTTCGAATTTGCGACACAATCTGTAAATCAGGTTGCCTACAGCTTTGAAGTGCCATTGCCTACAACTGAAGAAATACTAGCCTCCCATCTTCTTGGTTTAAGAGAGGAGACACCCTTTCTGTTTGATAAAAAATCTCTATTGTGCACCAAGTCAAAGTGCTGGGAATACGAGAGCGAATACCGTGCAATTGCACGTAGTAATAATCCAGATTTAGATACGTCGTACCATGAATATGAATCAGAATCCTTGGTTTCAATTCACTTTGGCCTGCGCTGTCCAGACGCTGACCGGATAATGATTGAAGAACTCAGCATAAAATATCCAAACGCCAGGCACTACCATACTAACATTATCCCGGGCTCATTTAAGCTGGGCGAGATTGAGAAAAAACAAAGGGGCCGTTTCGAATAAGATGTCCGGAACCTTACCTAACTTCGAGACCCACGGATCAGGTACCATACACCTCATTCGAACTTACTAGAGCAGGAGCCCACGATGATTACGGTCGGTATGAACTACAACGTGAAGCCGGGGAAGCAGCAGGAATTCGAGCAGAAGTTTGACGCGGTCTTGGTTGCCATCCGTTCGGCGGACGGGCACGTGGAATCCAAGCTGTTCCGGGACGTGGCCGATGACACCGCCTACCTGATCGTCAGTGAGTGGTCAGAGCAGGACCGATTCATGGAGTTCATCCGCAGCGCCGCCTTCAAAGAGGTCACCTCATGGGGCAAGGCGGAAATCCTCTCCGATCGACCGAAACACACGATCTATCGCCCAAACGACAACGTTGAGCCTCATTAAGCAACTCAAACTGACCGAGCGACGGAGGCGAGTGCACGAAAAAGCACAAAAGACGCAAAAACCGGCCGATCCGTGATCCGCTCCAGGCACAAATGATCCAAGGCGGGATTCTTGAGGCATAAGGGCTTGATCTGTGTCTTTTGTGCCTTTTTGTGGCTACTTCCGGATGATCGGTCAGTTTGGGGTAAGAAACGGTGTCGGATATGCTCGGTAGAAAACCTCCGATGTTAGGCGCTGGAAACGTAGCGAGGCGGATAGTCGCCGCTGTATGCCTGGTGATCGCGATGCAAACTGCCGGCTGCCAAACCCAGGACCCGCGCGATGTCAACGACCCGACGCTGCGGGTGATGTCGTATAACCTGCGTGTCGCTAACATCGGTGACACACTCACCGGCAGGAGCTGGCGGAGCCGGCGGGGGGACGCGATGAAGCTCATCAAGGAATACGACCCCGACCTGATGGGCACGCAGGAGGGCAAGCACGGCCAGGTCAAGTACGTCCGCAAGAAACTCAAGTGGTACGACATGCACGGGGCCGGCCGCGACAACGGCAAAAGCGGCGGCGAGTTCTGCTCGATCTACTACCGCAAGATCCGGTTCACCTACGAGGACTCGGGGCACCTCTGGTTCAACGATGCGGGCAGGCCCGGCATACGGACGTGGGGCTCGGTCTTCCCAAGGATGGCGTCGTGGATAAAACTGCACGATGAGTTCACCGGGGAAACCGTGCTGGCGGTCAACACGCACCTGGACGTCATCTCCTCCAACTCGCGAGAACGGTCGGCCCAGATGATCCGGGAACTGATCGACCAGCACCCCGACGCCTACATCGTCCTCACCGGCGACTTCAACTGCGCCGTCGGGTCCAGGCCGTTTAAGATCCTGACTGGCAGGAACCAACGCCGACTGATCGACACCTACACCGCCGCCGGTAACAAGGATGGTAAAAAGGACGGAACCCACAACAGCTTCCGGGGCAAACGCAGCGGTGACCGCATCGACTGGATCCTGGTCTCGCCGAAGATCAAAGTCCTCCAGGCCGAGATCATCCGGGACAAGCCCTTGTTAGACGGCTACCCCTCCGACCACTTCCCCGTGATTGCAAGCCTGCGCCTGCCCGAGGGTGATAAGGATTGATTACGTAGTTGGGGCATGAGACGTGATACCTCACCACTGCCCTCCCCTCGCCCACCTCACTCCGTGTCACTGCGCCTCCGCGCCTTGCGTGATACCACCCTGTCCGGCTCGGCGTAAATGAAATCATGGGCGACCCAACCGGTTCCAGTAACCTTGGGCGTGCTGGCACCATAACCGCCCTCCGCAATATTTCCTTTTGAATCCGGAATTATCTACCCCCAACCCACGGGTAGTACCACACCCCTACGCCATAAATACCGATACGGGTTTGGAGACGTTCCCACATTCTTATCGGAGGCAGTAGGATGTTATTTAAGCGTGGATGGGTGGTACTTCCGGCGGCGTTCGCCTTAATCTTCATTGTTCCAACCGTGTCGGCATCGGTTGTGACCTTGTCAACGGCAGACAACCCTATCAATCCAGGCTCGAACAACTCGGGCTGGTGGAGCGACTCGCGGGCGTCGAGTACCGGCAACGACAACTACTTCACCGGCTTCTTGCGTAGCACCCCCAACACTATGCACGGCTATTTCACGTTCGACATCCCGAACCTGATCGGCCACGTCAGTGCCGCCACCCTGAGCATCCGGCTGGGGAACAATGGTTCACCCGATCGAGTCGAAACCCTGGGGTTTTTCGACGTCTCCACGCCGGCTACCGATCTTGCCGCCAGGGGGTTCGTAGACACCGCTATCTTCGATGACCTTGGGTCCGGCGCCCTCTACGGCACGACCCAGGTGGTGATTGGCTCCAGCAGCACCACAATACTCCAGATCCCTCTGAATCAGACCGCGCTAAACGACATTAACGCAAACCTCGGCGACTTCTTCTCTATCGGCTCCTCGCTGCTGACACTGGGTCAGACGTCGGTGGATGAGCAGGTCTTTGGTTTCTCCGCAGGTTTTACGAACCACTTGACCCTGACCGTTATCCCGGAGCCGGCCACGGGCTTGATGCTTCTGGGACTCTTTGCCCTGACAGGTAGACGACGGGCTTAGGGATGTCACTACACACTTTTCGGAGGCAGCGGGATGTTCAACAATCATGGATGGACGTGGAAGGATGGGTTTCGGGGCTGTTTTCTCTGTTCAACGGCCCTGATCATTTTGCTCTTGCATCCGCAGTTAAGCACGGCCGCGGTGCTGCTGGATGACTTTAACAGGCCCGACAGCAGCGATATGGGTGCGGCGTGGGTCGAGCAGACCGGGGACTTCCGGATAGACGGCGGCGAAGCGCGTAGCAACAACCTGGCGTTAATGACATACACGGGTGTGACGGGTCTCGCGAGCAGTGTTGACGTCCACCTCAACCCGCTGACAGACCCTCAATACGTAGCGCTCGTGCTGGGCTACGCAGACCTGTCTAACAATCTTTTCGTCAAGGTTCAACGGCAGTCGGGCGGCAGCGGCTTCTTCCGCATTTTCTTCTACTACGGGAACAACGGCGACAACTGGGGGACAGGAACCAATTTCTTTGACGTGCCCGTGTTTCAATCGGCCCGGATGTCGCTGACGCTAACCGGGGCCGTGGCCACGTTGGATCTCGACACGGACTTCGACGGCGACATCGAACACACGCTATCCAAGACAGGGACCGCGTCACACGTCGCCGGCCTCGGGACCGGCATCGGGCTGGGGGGCTTCGGGGAGCCCTTTATCGACAACTTTGGATTAGGTACCGGCCTGATACCCGAGCCCACCACCTCTTCATTCATCCTCATAAGTTCGATCACCCTGCTATACCGCCGCCGTTCTCATTCGCTAACATAGACCGAAACCCATTAGAGGCGGCGATAGAACAGGGATCGGGGATCGATATTGCGGACAAGTATGATCCGACGTCTGGGGTCCGGAGAGGACCTCCACTGCGAACAGATCCTCCGCGGCCTGCCGGACTGGTTCGGGATCGAAGAGGCGATTGGCAACTACGCCCGGGATATCCAGACGATGCCGACCTGGGTCGCTGAGGCCGACGGTAAAGTCGTCGGGTTCCTGACACTCAACCGTCACAACGAACACTCGGCCGAGATCCATGTCATGGCCGTCGCGGGTGCGTACCACGGGCAGGGTTGTGGCCGACAGTTAGTCGAACACGCAGAACAGGTCCTGCGCACCGGGTCGGTCGAGTTCCTGCAGGTCAAGACGATGGCGCCGTCGAGCCCAGACACTTACTACGCACGGACCCGGGGTTTCTACGAGCACATGGGTTTTAAGCCACTGGAAGAGAACCGGATGTGGGGGGAGCAGAATCCCTGCCTGATCATGGTGAAGCATCTGGCCTCGTGGTAATAGCAGATATCGTGTCAGGGATGAGGGTGGATACCGGTAATCGCCCCGCGTTTGCCCGTTGTCATCCCGGCGAATACACTCTTGGCTGGCCCAAACCTGGAAAAGCCGATGCCTTATAAAGCCTTATCCCTACTGATACTGATCGCCGCCGCGGTGTTGGGTGGCTGTAACCAGAACCCGACCCGTCGAGTGCCGTTTGAGGTGCCGGTGGTGGCGTGGAACGATGACGGGCAGTACCTGCCCAAGCGTGTCGGGCCGGGGCTGGTCGCGGCGGAAGCATCGCCGATCCCGGACGTGCCGATGCCGATCGGATTCAAGCCGGTGGTCAGCCAGTGCAGCAGTTCGTTCGACGGCGTGGCCCGGACGGTGACACACATCTACCAGGGGCGGGCGCGTTCGCCGGAGACGGTGCAGTTCTACCGCCAGCAGTTGCCGCTGGACGGGTGGGTGCCGATGGACAAGCAGGTGCATGAGGACAACTCGACCAGCCTGCACTACACCAAGGGCGCCGAGGCTCTGGGCCTGCGCCTTAGCGAGCGGTTCAATACAGCAACCGTCGAGATCTACCTGTCACCCAGATAACACCGTAAGCTTTAGAGATTAAACCCGACGCAGGACCACCGATCCTGATTATCAGAAACCAGAATAAAGACTGACAGCAATATGGACTCCAAGGAACGACACGAGCTAAAAGACAACGACCTGGCCGAATTTCTCGAGAACTTCGGGGAGTTCTGGGGCAAGCACGGCAACGGGATCATGGTCGCGGTCACCATCTGCCTGGTCGCCTGGATCGGGCTTCGTTATTACAACAACACGCAGGTGAAGGGTCACGAAAACGCCTGGGCCGACCTGTCCGCGACCACCACACCGCAGGGTTACCGCGAACGGGCCAAAGAAAACGCGGGCATCGCGGCGGTGCCGCAACTGGCGCTGCTGCGCGGTGCCGAGACCTACCACAAGCAGGCGATCCAACTCGATCAGGAAACAACAGGCGAGGGGGATGGCGGGGTGATGTCTTCCAAGGAGTCCCTGGATTCCGCTGAGGCGATGTACAAGCAGGTGCTCGAGTCCGACACCGACGCGATCTTCCGTGCCAACGCGGCGGCCGGCCTGGCGAACGTCGCCGAGACACGCCAGGACTTCCAGGCAGCCGGGGACCACTGGGCCATGGCCAAACAGATCGCCGAAGAAGCCCGGCTTACCACGATCGCCACCCAGGCAGAAATACGCATGGGCCTGCTGGAAGACCTGACCAAGCCGATCGTGTTCGCCGATCCCGAGGTTGAAGTCGAGCCTCAAAGCAACGCCGTTGAATCCACCGATCAAACAGACCTGACCACGCAGGCCATCGACGCCGCGGCACCCGCCGAAGCCGAGGCGTCCGCCGCGCCGGCCAACCCCGGGCAATGACACACGACACGCCGGCACACCCCGACGACCCATCTCAAACCGGCCCCGGCACGGACCCGCTCGAATTAATCAACGAACTGCCCGAAGAGCTCCAGGACGACGGTGTCCAGAGCCAGCGGTACACCCTTTCTAAAGACTCAAACCACCGGCTGGACAAGTACCTTCAGAACCGCATCAAGGGGTTTAGCCGCCACCAGATCCAACGCCTGATCTCCCTAGGCGGCGTCACCGTCAACGATAAGAAACCCAAGGCCAGCACAAAGCTGCGCAAAGGCGACGTCGTCGACGTCCTGATCCCCCCCCGCCCGGCGGTCGACCTCTCACCCGAGCCGATCCCGCTTGAAGTGCTGCACGAAGAGGACGGCTTCATCGTCATCAACAAGCAGGCCGGCCTGATCGTCCACCCCGCACGAAGCCACCTCTCCGGCACACTGCTTAACGCGCTGGCCTACCACTTCCAGGATTCCGAGAGCCGCAGTCCGGGGGCGCTCAGCGAGGTCGGCAAGGAACACGCACGCCCCGGCGTCATCCACCGGCTCGACAAAAACACCACCGGTGTCATCATCGTCGCCAAGCAGGATGAGCAGCACTGGAAGCTCGCCAAACAGTTCGAAGACCGCACCAACCTCAAGGTCTACCTCGCCGTCGTCCACGGCTGCCCGGACCCGCCCGGCGGGGTCATCAACGAACCCATCGGCAAGCACCCCACTATCCGAGAAGCCATGGCCGTCCGCCACGACTCCACCAGCCGAGACTCCGTGACGATCTACCGTGTCCGCGAACGCTACAAGGGTTACAGCCTCGTCGAGTTGGAGCTGAAGACCGGGCGCACCCATCAGATCCGTGTCAACATGTCCTACATCGGCTACCCCCTGGTCGGCGACATCATCTACGGCGGCGAACCCGTCGGTACCCCGGAAGTATTGTCCCCCTCACGCCCGGCGGCTTCCCGCCCCCACTTGACCTACGCGCGCGATAAACAAGAGGGCCAGCGCATGGAAGCAGAGGCCGCCGAGCGCGACGACATGCTCATGGCCACCCCCGCCCTGCACGCCGCCATGCTACGGATGCACCACCCCGAGACCAAAGAGACGATGACCTTCACCGCACCGGTCCACGGCCCGATGGGCAACCTGATCGCAGAGCTGCGCAAACGACCGGAGGCCGGAGACGTGGTCACCGAGGGTGTATACTTGGACCTCGGCACGGCGATCGATTGACAACACCACCGGGTTAGTTACCAACGGCTTGCCGGTGGTACAATGCCAGACAGAAAGGGGGTGCCATCCATGTCTGAAACGCCCCGCCACAACGGCCCTCGGCTCCACCGGTTCCTGATCAAGCTGCTGGGCGTCGCCCTGGCGTTGCTGTGCTTCTGGCTGATCGGGTTCGTCGCCAACGACCTGGGTAACCTCCCCGGGCCAAGCTATCAGGTATTGGAAGCGCAGATGCTCGATCCGACACTGGTCGAGCGTCACGATGCGCTGCAGGACAGCATCCGCGATACGAAGCGGACGATCGGCGAGCAACAGAAGCGCCAATCCCTGCTCAGCGACAGCACGTCGAACTCGCAACGGACGATGAATCAGCTGCTGGAGTTCCAGCGGCTGAGCCTCGAGAAAGACGTCGCGCCCTCGGCCGAGGAACAGCAGGCCCTAGCGGAGAGCCAGCGGCTGTTCCTATCGAACCAGAAGGCGTACCAGGAGTTGAACGAACGGATCAGCCAACTGACTGATCAGCTCAACGGGCTGGAGGCGCAGGAGCGCGGCCTCAAGATGACTCTCAACGAGGCACGCAAACCGATCCAGGCGGAACACCATCGACAGCAGCGCGGGCACGACCTGCGGATGGCCGGGCTGAAGATGGCGGTGCTGCTGCCGCTGCTGATCGTGGCCCTGGTGCTGTTCCTCAAGCTCCGTGGCGGGCCCTACGCGATCCTCGCCTACGCCGCCGGTGCCGCGGTGCTGGTCAAGGTCGGGCTGGTGATGCACGAGTACTTCCCCGCGCGATTCTTCAAGTACATCCTGATCGGCGTCTGCCTGCTGATCGTGCTGCGGGCCATCTTCTACCTCATCCGCATGGTCGCTCGGCCACAGCGGTCGTGGCTTCTCAAGCAGTACCGCGAGGCGTACGAGGCATTCGTCTGCCCGGTCTGTTCTTACCCGATTCGGCGTGGGCCAATGAAATACCTCTACTGGGACCGACGCAGCATCCGCCAACTCGCGTCCAGGACCGGAGGCACATCGGAAGACGACGACGAACCCTACACCTGCCCGGCATGCTCGACCACGCTCTACGCAAAGTGTCTAAAGTGTGGTCAGACCCGCCACACCATGCTGCCGTCATGCCAGAACTGTGGAGACACGGCCGACATCGACTTGGGAACGGATGACTGACCGGGGGCCCCGTCCACCCGGATAGTTGCCGAACATCAACCTGTCCAAGGCACGTCGTCGACACCGGCCTGCTGGTTGGCGAGTCTCGCCAGTGCGAATAACAGATCGCTTAGGCGATTCAGATAGATCACTGCCCGGGTGGTGGCGGGGTCGGCCTGCTGGAGCGCGACGCAAGCGCGTTCGGCGCGGCGGCAGACGGTGCGGGCGAGGTGCAGGCGTGCGGATAATTCGCCGCCCCCGGGGAGGATGAAATGCTTCATCGGGGGGAGGTCGGCGCAAACACCGTCGATGCACTTTTCAATTTGATCTATCTGTGCCTGCGTGATCCGCCGAGGCTTGGCGGGGTCAGGAGTCGCGAGGTCGGCGCCGAGGTCAAACAACCGGCTTTGAACTTCTAACAGAATGTTTTTGAGATCGTCGTCTTTGCAGGCCGTGATGGCGATGCCGATCGCGGCGTTGGTCTCGTCGACCTCACCGATCGCCACGATGCGCGGGTCGGTCTTGGTGGTGCGCTGCCCGGCGAACAGATCGTTCCCGCCGTCGTGGCCGCGTTTGGTGTAGATCTTCATTGTCTCACCTTCAAACATGTATAACCTCAGAGACACAGAGGCACCGAGAAGAAGTTATCCGCAGATGACGCAGATTGCGCAGATCCGATCCTTGACAACTTCCTGAAATCCGCGTCATCTGCGCAATCTGCGGATACCTCTGTCTTCCCTTCTTCTCCGTGCCTCTGCGCCTCTGTGGTTCATTTCTTCCGCTTGTTGATTTTGCCCAGCGCCAGTTTCAGCACCTGGTCGACATTCTCGACAAAGTGGAACCTGCATTTCTTCTTGACCTGGGCGTCAACCTCTTCCATGTCCGGCTCGTTCCTCGCCGGCAGGAGGATCGTCTTGACACCGGCGCGGGAGGCGGCGAGTGTTTTTTCCTTGACCCCGCCGATCGGCAGGACCTTGCCGCGCAGCGTGATCTCCCCGGTCATCGCCAGTTTCTGCTTGACCGGGATATCCAAAAGCAGCGAGGTGATCGCGGTGTACATCGCGGTCCCGGCGCTTGGGCCGTCCTTGGGAACCGCACCGGCGGGGACGTGGATGTGCAGGTCCAGTTCGGCCAACTGGGTCACGTCATAACCCAGGTCGTCGGCTCGGCTTTTAAAGAGAGACAGCGCGGCACTGGCGGACTCTTTCATGACGTCGCCGATCTGCCCGGTGAGCGTGACGTTGCCCTTGCCGGGGTACTTGGTTGCTTCGATGAAGAGCACCTCCCCGCCGAAGGGCGTGTACGCCATGCCCAGCGCGACGCCCGGTAAGTGGGTGCGCGTGTCCAGGTCGCGGATGTATTTCTCGGGCCCGAGCATGTCACGGACGTAATCATCGTCGATGGTGGCGGCCTTGTGGCGTTTGCGGCCGTTGTTCGCCCCGGCGACCTGGGCGGCGACGCCCCGACAGACCGAACCGATCTGTCGTTCCAGTTCGCGGACGCCGGCCTCACGGGTGTAGTTCTCGATCACCTTCTTGATCCCGGAAGAGAGCCACTTACACCTGGCAGGCGTAAGCCCGTTTTCCTTGACCTGCCGGGGCACGAGGTATCGCCGGGCGATGATGAGCTTGTCAGGGTCGGTGTAACCGGGCAGGTCGATGATCTCCATGCGGTCGCGCAGGGCCGGGGGCACGTTGCCGATGTAGTTGGCGGTGGCGATGAAGATGACTTGGGAAAGGTCGAACGGGACGTCGAGGTAACGATCGACAAAGGCGTTGTTCTGCCGGGGGTCCAGGACTTCCAACAAGGCGCTGGAAGGATCGCCCCTAAAGTCCGAGCCGAGTTTGTCGACCTCATCGAGCATCATGACCGGGTTGTTCGTGCCGGCGCGGCGCAGCTCCTGGATGATCCGCCCGGGCATCGCGCCGATGTAGGTGCGCCGGTGGCCCCGGACCTCGGCCTCGTCACGGATACCGCCTAAGCTGATCCGCGCAAACTCTCGTCCGAGGCTGTCGGCGATGGACTGGCCGAGGCTGGTCTTGCCGACGCCCGGCGGGCCGACCAGGCAGAGGATCGGGCCGCGCCCCTCGGGGTTGAGCTTGCGCACCGCCAGGTATTCGATCAACCTGCGTTTGACCTTGTCCAGGCCGTAGTGGTCACGGTCCAGCGTCTTGCGGGCGCGCTGCAGGTCGAGGTTGTCTTTGCTGGCCTTGTTCCAGGGCAGGTCGGCGATCAGCTCCAGGTAAGTCGTGATGACCGAGTATTCCGGGCTCGCCGGGGGGATCATCCGCAGCCGTTCCAGTTCACGCGTCGCCTCGTCCTTGACCTTGTCGGGCGGGTCGGCCTCTTCCAGGCGCTCTTCGAGTTTGCTGACCGTGTGGTCCGCGCCGGTATCGTCTTCGCCGAGCTCTTTCTGGATCGCCTTGATCTGTTCGCGCAGGTAGAACCGCCGCTGCGTCTCACCGATCGACGACTGCACATCTTCCTGGATCTTCTCCTGAAGCCGGAGGATCTCCAGTTGGCTGGACAGGTGGACGTGGACCATGCGGACACGCTTGGCGATGTTGAGCTCTTCCAGCAGATCCTGCTTCTGCTCGACATCCAGCGCCAGGTTCGCGCCCAGGAAATCCGCCAGCGTCCCGGGGTCATCGATGTTCATCATCACCGTCGTCGCCTGCTCGGGGGCACTGGGCGACAGGTCGATCAGGTCGTTGGCCTGGTCGCGCAGCTGGCTGACCTCGGCATCAAACTTCTTACCCGACCCGGACCGCTCGGTCGGTGTCTTCACGCGGGCCTTGAAATACGGCTTGGTCTGCGTGACCTCTTCGAGCGTGATCCGACCCAGGCCGTGGACGATCAGGGAGATATTGTCGTCGGGTTGGCGTATGAGTTTGAGCACCATCGCGGCCGTCCCGACCGTGTGCAGGTCGTCGACGGAGGGGTCTTCGACTTCTTCATCCTTCTGGCTGAACAGCGCGATGATCTTGGACTTGGGCAGCGACTCATCCAGCATCTTCCGGCTGGCGGGGCGACCCACTCCCAGCGGCACGATCGTCCCGGGGAACATCACGCTCCCACGCACCGGCAGGACCGGCAACACCTCGGGGATCGTAGACTTCGCGCCATCGAACGGCGCGGGCGGCAGTTCCATCGTCGCAGCGGTGTCGCCTGCCCCCTCGGCCACCACCGGCGACTTGGGCTTCAAAGCCGACTTACGCCTGACGGGCTTACGCTTTCCCTTCGCCGTGGGGGTCTGTTTTTTCTTCGTTGTCTTGCTCAAGGTGAGGGTCTTGCTTTCGGTGTGGTGGCTCGTCAGACAGATCGTATGATTCGGCTACTTCATCGGCATGGTGATCCACAAGACGCCTTGACGATACTCGCTACGCACCGCGTCGAGGTCAACACCCTGGGGGACCTGGATCACGCGTTGGAAAGCGCCGTAGTCGATCTCCATGGTGAGGATCTTCATCGGCCCCGCCGGTTGTGCTTGGCCTTGCTGATCAGCGCTGGGCTCGGGGGCCTGCCGGATCCCGCTGACCGTCAGCCGGCCCGGCTCGATCCGCACGTCGATCTTATCACGATCGATCCCCGCGAGGTCCAGGCAGACGTGAAGCAGGTTGCCGACCTGATACACGTTGACCGCCGGGGTCCAGGCCTGCGTCTGTGCAAACTCACTGAAGCTGCGGTACGCCGCGTGCTCCACGATCACACCGACGTGCCCGCTGGTTCGGCTTGGGGGTTTTCGGCTGGTCATGGAGGGGTCCGGTCATCCGCATGCTCTGTAACAGGTGTATGGTAACCGATCGGCCCACACCGCAAGCTTTAACGGAACATCTCAACTCCTGGCAAACGAATGGCCGCACACCCCCCGCCCTGCCAGCCAATACCTGCGGGCATGGCCAGGTCCATCCTCACTAAGCATCACGCCCCCCACTGACAACTCACTGACCACACACATCGCGAAACCAATATATTATATTTAGGCTAAATATTATCATCATAAAACGCTCAATACACTCGATGGGGCGGCTTCTGTAGACGTGACTGATTCTGAAGACGTGCTGGTATAGAAACAAGCGCCTCGGAAGGTTAATCTGGGGTCCCGTGTGAAGGTCAGACCTCGCCAGGCTGAATGAACTCTGCCAACCCAGACCGATCGGCCGCATGATTGCCTGGCGTCCCCGCCCCGCCTACTATTGCAGATACTGACGGGCCTTCAAGCCCCCCTCACACCGCCAGGACACGCCATGACCACGAAGAACGCCACCGCCATGCCCGACGTGCAGGGCAGCCAGGACCTCCGCAAGATCGCCATCAATAAGGTCGGCGTGAAGGACATCCGCTACCCGATCCGCCTGCACTGCCCGATCACCGGCGGGGGCCAGCACACCGTCGCCCACGTCAACATGTACGTCGCCCTGCCCCACGATCAGAAGGGCACGCACATGAGCCGGTTCCTCGAAATCCTCAACCGCCACCACGACTCGATCCGTTCGGATCAGTTGATGGACATCTGCCACGACATCAAGCGCCGGCTTGAGGCCCAGACCGCCCACCTGGAACTGACGTTCCCCTACTTCATCGACAAGCCGGCCCCCATTACCGGGCAGGTCGGCAAGATCGACATCGAGGTCTCCTTCGAGTGCTCCAGCAACGCCAAGGACGACTTCGTGATGGGTGTCAAGGTCCCGGCGACGAGCCTGTGCCCCTGCTCCAAGGAGATCTCGAAGTACGGCGCACATAACCAGCGCTGCGAGATCGAGGCCAAAGTGCGCTTTGGGCCCGGCAAGAGCATGTGGATCGAAGAGCTTTTCAAGGTCGTCGAGCAGGCCGCCAGCACGCAGGTATACGCCGTCCTGAAACGCCCGGACGAAAAGTTCGTCACTGAAGACGCCTTCGAAAACCCCAAGTTCGTCGAAGACATCGTCCGTGACCTGGCGCTGACGCTGGACGATGAGGACCGCATCTGCTGGTACCAGATCAACAGCACCAACTACGAGTCGATCCACAACCACAACGCCTACGCCTTCATCGAGCGCGACAAGCGGGATTGAAGCTATGGCGGATGGAGGATAGCGGATTGTGGAAAGCGGATATTTGATGGGTGATGGTCGATGGTGGATGGTGGATGTAGACTATCCGTCGTCACCTCAACGGTAGCAGACCCTCCGCATGCCCATCCCCCATCCCCAATCCCCGCTTTGGCGTAACCTCAGCTTCACGCTGATGTGGACCAGCACCGCCGCCAGCGGGTTCGGCGACCGGATGATCATGCTCGGGGCCTGGGCGCTCTTAGGCGGGATGATCCACGGCTCGACCGATTCCACCTCGATCCAGGCGTCCACACAGTTCTTCTTCTTCCTCCCGTATATTTTCTTCAGCATCCCCGGAGGCTGGCTTGCCGATCACCTCCCCCGCAAGTGGCTGCTTCTGAGTTGTGACGAGGCGCGCGGGCTGATCCTGCTGCTGGCGTTCTTCGCGGTCGCGCAGGCGGGCGGCCCGGCCGACATCCCGCACGACCACCACTGGAAGGTCTATCTCGCGCTGACTGCCATCGGGTGTTTCGCCGCGGTCTTCAACCCGACCCGCAACGCGATCATCCCCCAGATCATCCCGACCCCGCAATTACCTTCAGGCAACGCGGTCATCCTGGTCATCAATGTCGTCGCGTCCATGGTCGGCATGATCGTCGGGGGGTGGATCATCCAGGCGGACCAGGCCGTCTCCGTCCGCCACGGGCTGTTGATGGGGGCGCTGTTCTACCTGGTCTCCGGGACGTTCTTCGCATTCCTGCGCCCCACGTCGGACCGCCCAATCGCCATCAAAACCGAACCCCGTAGTTTCTGGCAGGCAGCGCGTTACGTGTCACGGCACCGGCGGATCGTTGTGCTGATCGGGCTGGGCGTCCTGGTCTGGTCGTCCGCCGCCGCGGTATCCAGCGGCATCCCCGGCGTGGTCAAGGGCCATTACGGGTTGCAGAGCGACGAGTTGAAAACCGCGTTCACCACCATCAGCGCCGCGATGGGTGTCGGCCTGCTCGGCGGCGCGGTCCTGGTCATGTTCATCCGTACTCGCAGAGAATCCACCATCCCGACGCTCACGGCGTTGGCGGCGGTCGGCGTCTGTGTGTTGCTGTTTGTGACCGTCCGCTGGGTGCCCGCAACCTACGCCTCGGCGTTCTGCATCGGCTTGTTTGGGAACGTCGTCATCATCAATGTCCTGACACTGCTGCAATCCGTCACACCCAACTACATGCGCGGACGGGTCATGGGGATCAACTCGATGGTCAACACGATGTTCAGCGTGCTGACCTACTTCGCGATCTGGCGGCTGCCCTCGGCCGACACGAACATCATCTACGCGCTGTACGCCCTGGGGGTTCTGCTGATCCTGGTCGGCTGCGTCGGCCTGGTGAATTACCTGACCCACGGGCCGATGCCCAACCGCATCGCCAACGCGGTCTGGCGGCTTGATCGACTTTTCTGCCTGGTCTGGCACCGCCTGGAGATCGTCGGCCGACACCGCGTCCCACACGACGGCCCGGTCATCCTCGCGGCCAACCACACCACCGCGCTGGACCCGTTCATCATGCAGGCCGGATCACGCAGGATCGTGCGCTGGGTGATGCTGACCCAATACCGGTTCAGTCTGTTTGAACCCGCCTGGCGGGCGATCAAACCCATCGCGCTGGATCGCAATGGCGGGGATGTCTCCAAGCTCCGCCTGATTGTCGACGTACTTAAACAAGGCGAACTCGTTGGCCTGTTCCCCGAAGGCGGGCTCCAGCGGACGAATCGCGAGTTGGGCCCCATGGAACCCGGGATCGGCATGATCGCCAAACGCAGCGGCGCGACGATCGTCCCGGTCTGGATACACGGCACCCCGCCGCGCGACAGCATGACACTGCACCTGCTGCAACCCAGCCGGTCCGTCGTCACCTTCGGCGAACCCTACCAGCCCGACCCGAAAGACGACCCCAAGCAGATCACCGAGGACCTCCGCAGCAGGTTGCTGGCATTGGGCAACGCCAGTGACTCCTAAAGACCTAAGACCGCATCAACCGCCGTCATCCGCGACGCCAGCGGGTCCATAGCAGCCCCCCGGTGAGACACAACAACGTACCGGGCTCGGGAACCGAGGCGAGCAGGCCTGAGCCCGGGGGCGTGCCGGCATTCCAGTTGCCCAACACCCAGTTAAGGTCAGCGATCCCGACGAACCCATCGCCGTCCGTGTCGCCCTCCAACAGGCTGCCGGGTGTCACGCTCTGATTCCAAACACTCAAGATAATACTCAGGTCAGCGATCCCGACGAACCCATCGCCGTTGCAATCACCCACCAACACGTCGTACGCAAAGAACACGTTGTCCTGCAGGCTGGTCAGACCGGTGTTCAGTTGGATGATCTGTGACAGGGTGATCGTGTTCAGGTCGATCACGGATGTGATAAGTGAACTCTGAAGGTCGCTGTCAGCGGTATAAAAATAGCGGTCACCGTCACGCAGGCGTTCAAACTGTTCCGTGATGATCGCGTCGGCCAGAGACCCGACACTGGACCCGGGCAGGTGATCCTCCGAGACGATGCCGACCCACGCGTCGATCTGCCCCGCGGCGCCGTAGACACTTGCCAGCGCTGCCTGCAGCGCGGTGTCCGAAGTAAGATCGGCGAAGCTGCTGAGGGTTGGCAGGCTGTATGACGTAAGTTGCCCGTTCATCCGCTGCAGCCCGTGATCCCGACCTCGCTGGATGTCCAGCGCCGCGAGGTCCATCCCCCCGGCGCCGGGCGGGCCGAACAGGAAGTTGCGTACGTCGTCGACCAGCGCCGCGTCGTTCTCCTGGGCGGTCTGTGAGGCAAGCCCCTTGAGGACAAGCTCGACGTTGGCCGGGTTGTTCCCCAGAAACGTCGGATCAAAAAAGGCGTCGCTCAGTGAGAGGGTGCCTGTATGGACGCCGCTGTCATCCACGAGCGCGAGTTGAGGCGATTGCATGCTGTGCCCGAAGCGGAACGCCGCGGTCGCGAAAGCGTTGCTGGTCGACGCATCGGTGGCTGGGTTGTAGACATAATCACCGGCCGTCGGCGCGGTGGGGCCCAGAAGCGCCGGGAGGAACTCGTTGAACGTGATGGCCTGCAACTCGGCCCCGACAATCTTCCGCGCCGTCTGGTAGACGTTCTCGTCAGACATCAACGGGTCCTGCGCCTGGATCAGGTCGGCCAGCCGGTTGTGCTCTCGGGCAAACAATGTGTGGGTCGATGTGAGCCCGACCTGCTCGTTCGCACGGACGTCGCCGGCAAGATAAAGCGCGCTGCCCAGTCCAAACGGGTCATCGTTCCCAAGGCCCGCCGTATTAAGCGGGAGCAGCCCCCCCGCGGAGGTCGCCAGCTTGCCGCCGCTGAAAGTCCGCAACGTTGTCGCCCGTGTGGTGTCCGACCCATATACGTTGGATGCGTCGATGTACGACGTGACCGAGTTCATCTGCTGCCGCGCGTTAGGCACGGGACCCGTCGGTGATGGCACGGTGCCCGGGAGCCCGGTCGTCGGGTCGTAGTTCGATCGGTTAAACGGGATCGGGCTGGGCCCCAATGGATCGCTGGGGTTGTTGATCGCGATGCTGAAGTCTCCCACGGCTCCGCTGGAGAGGGTGTTGTTGGCCGCGTCGTTCATCGTCAGGGCGATGTCGTGGGTCAGGAACTGACCCCATTGAACTACCCAGTCGGACAACCCACGGTTGTTGAATATATCGCCGACCTGTGCGTTCACCGCGTTGCTGACGTCCCGGGCATTGGGCTGGCCTGGTAAAGCGATCACATCACCGGTCCCGTCGGGGTAAGCAGACGGGTAGCAACATCGGATGATCTGCGTCTCAGCCGCCCCCTGGGAGGTTGTGCCCAGGTTGTTCCCCGTCCCATCAACGCTCCGGGCATCGACCGCGAACAGTGAACCCGCCATCATCAGCACCGTCGCTGTAAACACATACCATCCCTCGACAGACAGGAAGGGAGCAGACCTCATAAATACACCTCCATCATCATTTTTTAAACCACCCACCATGCATGAGAACGGGCCCGCCGGATGTCTTGGCCCGCCACTCAAGCGCCACAACACATTGCGTGATGTGTTTCCACCCCCCGGTTCCCCGGCACCCCGGCTCCCCCCCCGGCCCCAGGAACGCGGCCTGCCCCGTGATCATGAGCTATGGCCCATCACCGCCCAACGCACCAGGATTCATTCTATTTCTCCTCCTCGATTAAGACAAGGAAAATCCTGCCTACAAGCGGGTTACGGCCTATATCCCGCTCCCAGGCAGCCCACATCCCGCAGCTTGCCAAGATCGGTCGGGCCGACCACACTAGGCGTCTGTTCAAGATGTTCAATCGCCCGGAAACCTGGAGAGACCCCATGCCCCGCCCCGTTACGCTGTTCACCGGCCAGTGGGCCGACCTTCCGTTTGAGACGATCTGCGCCAAGGCGGCGGGCTTCGGTTACGAAGGCCTGGAACTGGCCTGCTGGGGCGATCACTTCGACGTCGACAAGGCCGCCAGGAGCAAGGCCTACTGCAAGCAGCGTTGGGAGATCCTCGCCGAGCACGGGCTGACCGCTTACGCGATCTCCAACCACCTCGTGGGCCAGGCGGTGTGCGACCTGATCGACGCGAGGCACAAATCGATCCTCCCTAAAGATGTCTGGGGCGACGGCAAGCCCGAGGGCGTGCGCAAACGCGCCGCAAAAAAGATGATCACCACCGCCCGTGCGTGTCGAAACTTCATCGACTGCAAGCCCGGGCGCAAGAAGAAAGACGACTCCCCGGCCGTGGTCAACGGGTTCACCGGCTCGAGTATCTGGCACAGTCTCTACGCCTTCCCCCCCACCGACCAGGCCTTCTGGGACAAGGGGTTTGCCGACTTCTCCAAACGCTGGACCCCGATCCTCAACGCCTTCGACAAGGTCAACGTCAACTTCGCGCTGGAGGTCCACCCCACGGAGATCGCCTTCGACATCGCCACAGCCGAACGTGCCCTTAAGGCGGTGAAGAACCACAAGCGATTCGGGTTCAACTACGACCCGTCGCACCTGGCGTATCAGGGGGTGGACTACATCCAGTTCATCCGCCGGTTCGCCGACCGGTTGTACCACGTACACATGAAGGATGTCTGGTGGGGCCACGGCGACGGGACGGTCGGCGTGTTCGGGGGCCACACCGACTTCGGCGACCCCCGGCGACACTGGGACTTCCGCTCGCTTGGCCACGGGGACGTGAACTTCGAGGAGATCATCGTCGCCTTGAACGATGTCGGGTATGCCGGACCGTTGAGTGTGGAGTGGGAAGACAGCCGGATGGACCGCGAGCACGGGGCCGCCGAGGCCTGCGACTTCGTCAACGCGATCGACTTTAAGCCCACGAATATAGCCTTTGATAGTCAGTTCGACCGGTAAAATTGTTTCGGGGCTTGGCGATTCGTGTCATTGAGGCGATAATAGAGGCATGGTGAACGCCGGGATATTAGTCACAGGATGCTCGCTGCTGGCACAGGTACCCCCCGGGCAGCCTACGCCTGGAAACAACAGCGAACTGCTGATCTGGGCGATCGTATTGCTTGGCATGGCGTTAGCGTTCTTCCTCGCCGAGTTGTTTGTGCCGTCCGGCGGGCTGCTGGGTGCCTGCGCGGCGCTGTGCCTGATCGGCGGGGTCGTGATGCTGTTCCGTATTGATACCACCGTCGGCCTGATCGGCGCGATCGTGTCGCTGATCGCGATCCCGATCGCTTTCATGGGATCGCTCTACATCTGGCCGAGCACGCCGATCGGGCGGGCGCTGACGCTGGGGGCTAACGACGAGGACGAGAATTCCGCCTACGACGGGCAGGCCCCGCTGTCCGCTCCGCAGCACGCCCCGGACGTCGCGGTGGGGACCCTCGGCAAGACGCTGACCGATCTGAGGCCGGTGGGCACCTGCCTGTTCGATGGCAAACGTCAGGAATGTCTGGCCGAGACCGGCGTGATCGGAAAAGGGACGCAA
Organism: Phycisphaeraceae bacterium; assembly: GCA_029260675.1. GTDB lineage: Bacteria > Planctomycetota > Phycisphaerae > Phycisphaerales > Phycisphaeraceae > JAJRRS01. The sequence goes on along the minus strand of JAJDCV010000096.1, from coordinate 1,451 downwards.
GTCAAAGTGATAACCGCGGACGGGATGCAGTTGAAGGTCCGCCCGGTTGAATAAATGGGCGCTTACCCGGCGTCCTCTTCGCCACCCATCGCCGCGATGCGGTCGTGGGCCGAATTGACGTGGGTGATCTTGACCCCGAAGTTCTCACCGACTTTCACAGCCTTCCCGGTCCCGATCGACTTGTTGTTGACCAACAGGCTCAGGTCGCTGTCGGCCGGCTTCTCCAACTCCAGGATCGCCCCGGGGCCCAGGGACAGCACATCCTCCACCGCCATCCGGCTTTCGCCGATCATCACCAGCAATGGAACCTTGAGCTTGAGGATCGTGTCGATTTCAGTACGCATCAACATTGCTATCGGCTAAGGCGAGGGGGAATCTTCGATCTAGATTCTTGAATGAAATACATCCCGTGCAAAGCCGAGGATTCCCCCTTATCCGTCGCCAAACGCCTTCTCCGCCAGATCCACAGCCTTGCCCAGCGCGGCGGCCTTGTTGACCGTCTCCTGGTGCTCGGCGTCGGGGTCGCTGTCGGCGACGATCCCCCCGCCGGCCTGGATATGCACGTTCCACAGCCCGGCCCCCTGGGCGGCGTCTGGCCGACCGGGTGTCACCACCATCGTCCGCAGCGCGATCGCCATATCCAGGTTCCCGCGGAAGTCGGCGTAGCCCACCGCCCCGGCGTAGGGCCCGCGACGGGTCGCCTCCAACTCATCAATGATCTGCATCGCCCGAACCTTCGGGGCCCCACTGACCGTCCCCACCGGCAGCGTCACACGCAGCGCGTCCCAGGCACTGAGCCCGTCACGCAACCGCCCCGTCACCGTTGACGAGATGTGCATCACATGGCTGTACCGCTCGATGGTCATCAGCTCAGCCAGCTCGATCGATCCGGGCTCGGCAACACGCCCAACGTCATTGCGGTGCAGATCTACCAACATAATGTGCTCGGCGCGGTCCTTGGGATCATCCAGCAACTCGCGTTGCAACGCCTCATCTTCCGCCTGGTCTCGGCCACGCCGGCGCGTCCCCGCCAGCGGCCGGCTGGTCACCAAACCGTCTTCCACTTTGCACAAAATCTCCGGGCTCGAACCCACGAGCATCCCCCCGTCGATCTGCAGATAGAACATGTAGGGCGACGGATTGACCACACGCAGCGAACGATAAATATCAAACGGGTCCACCTTGGTGGTCAGGTCGAAACGCTGGCTGGGGACGATCTGGAAAGCGTCTCCCGCAGAGATATATTGCTTGCAGACCTCGACGGCCTTCTGGTAGCCGCCGTCACCGAGCGTGCTGATCGGCAAAGTACGCGGCGGTGAGTCCAGGTCGATGTGCCCGGCGGGCAGCTCCTCGCCGTGCTCGTCGGCATGGGGTTCCAACAAGCGCCCACAAAGCTCGTCCAGCCTTTCCTGGCCTGCCTCATAAGCCGACTCGGCCGAGCCGTACTCATC
>JAJDCV010000095.1 GCA_029260675.1 Phycisphaeraceae bacterium | reverse complement strand
CCGTGTCGATCCGCACGGGCTTGTGGTTCTTGTCGTACTCGACGGTGACCTGGCTCTTGGCGTCGGGGCGCAGGCCCTTGATCTTGTTGGCCTGGCGGACCTTGGCGTGCCGCGCCATGAGCTTGTGGGACAGGTCGATCGGCAGGGGCATCAGGCTGGCGGTTTCGCTGCAGGCGTAGCCGAACATCAGACCTTGGTCACCCGCACCCTGTTCCTTGTGCAGTCCCTTGCCGGCGGTCACACCCTGGCTGATGTCCTTAGACTGCGAGTGCATGGTCCGCACGACCCCGCAGGTGTCGGCGTCGAAGCGCATCCCGATGTCGCCGGTGTACCCGATGTTGCGGATGGTATCGCGGACGGTGAACTCGGCGTTGTTGAGGACTTCGACAGCCTTTTGATTGTGGACGGTGATCTCGCCACCCACGACGACCAGTCCCGTGGTGCAGAAGGTTTCGCAGGCGACCCGGGCGTTGGGGTCCACCGCCAGCAGGCTGTCGAGGATCGCATCGGAGACCTGGTCTGAGACCTTGTCGGGGTGGCCCATCGAGACCGATTCGCTGGTAAAGAGGTAGTGATCGCTATCTTTACGTTTCGCCATCTTGTTACGTCCTAATGATTTAGATCAATTAATCGCCTGGGTTTCACCTGTGGCGCGATCGCCAAAAACCGGGCCGGGCGTGGGTGGGTAGGCATCAATCGGCCTGTTTGGCCGAGTGTTACAACAATTACGGATGCTGTTTGTAGCGGGTTATCTACCTTATAGCAAACCCACAGGAACCGGTGAAGGGCAAGGGGATTGTCATCTATAAATAAATTAATCTTATATATTACAACATATTACAATTGTTATGAGCTGAGTCCAAGACGTGTTAGCAGCTTCGGCATCGTCAGGCCCTGCACCACGATCGAAAATACCACGACCGCGTAGGTCATAAACAGGATCGCGTGGTAGGCGGTCGGATCGATCTGCCCCAGTGTCTCTTTCAGGGACAACGCCAGGGCCACGGATATCCCTCCTCGCAGCCCGCCCCAGACCAGCACTTTTACAGCATGCGGGGTCATCTCTCGGAAACGCCGCAGCAGCGACATCGGCACGCTCACCGCGATCAGGCGTGCAAGCAACACCATCGGGATCGCCAGCAGGCCGACCGTCAGGTTCAGCTGATCGAAGGTCAGCAGCAACACCTCCAACCCGATCAGCACGAACAGCACCGCGTTAAGCACTTCGTCGATCAGTTCCCAGAAGTCATCCAGGTGTTGGCGTGTCTTGTCCGACATCGCGTGGGCTCGGCCGTGGTTCCCGATCAAGAGCCCCGAAACCACCATCGCGATCGGCCCGGATATCCCCCACGCCGCCGCCAGAGCATAACCCCCCGCGACCATCGCCAAAGAGATCAGCACCTCGACGCGGTAGTTATCGACGCTGCGCAGCATCAGGAACGAGAATCCCCCTATAACCAGGCCAAACAAAGCGCCGCCGAGTGTTTCCTTGGCGAACAGCACGGCGACTTCAGCGGGTTCAACGCCGCCTGTTTGGTGTGATTCCCCGTTTGCATCTGATTCCCCATGAGTCTCCAGACCGGCTTGATGCGCTGTGCCGTCTATTGATGTTTCAATTGGGATCGGCATGGCTAACGCGTCGATTTGCCTTTCGTTTCCGTGTCCGCCAAAACCCGCGACACCTAGCAGAGCCAGGAACACCACCACGCCCACGCCGTCGTTAAAGAGCGATTCCCCCGCGATCTTGGTTTCCAGGGTCTTGGGCGCACCCAGTGTTTTAAGGATCGCCAGCACCGCGATCGGGTCAGTCGGGGAGATCAAAGCCCCGAACAACAGGCAATAAATCACCGGCACGTCCTGGCCCAGCAGACGGAACGCGCACCAGGTCATCATGCCGACCAGGGCGGTCGATGTCACCACGCCGACCGTCGCCAGCAGCGCGACCGGCCACTTCTGCGACCACAGCCGGCCCATATCCACGTGCAGGGCCCCGGCGAAGAGCATGAATCCAAGCATCCCATTGAGCAGGGCGGCGTCGAAGTCGATCTGGTCCAACACCTGCCTGGCCCGCGTGCCGACCTCGGGCATGACGATACTCAGTCCGATAAGACCCAGTGAAAACACAAGCGCCAACACCATCAGCCCGATCGTCTGGGGCAGGCGCAACAGCTTGTGATTCAGGTAGGCCATCAACGCGGTCAGCGTCAACAGGAGCGCGATAATCTGAAACAGACCCAAGGTTCGTCCTTTCCAAACGTGTGATTCACTCCAAGTTAGACCCTCGCAGTGTAACGCGAGGCGTTTATAGAGAGCTAACCGGGTCGGCTTCCGATAAGTCGGTGTCTGCAACCGTTTCTACCCGAGGGGCTTACCACGCCGATGATCGACAGGCCGGTCCCTGTTTTGGGCCGCGAATGGATTTGTCTGGACCCGTCTGACTGAGGAGCGTCAACGTGAGTGAGGATTACACCCAAGGCCAAGCGTTTCCCACCGGCACCCCCTTTGGCCCACAAGGCGCCGCCAACGAGCTTCAGTCCATACTCGACCGGGTCAAGGACGAACGGCTACGCTTGCTGCGGCTGCTGAAAGATTGCGAGTCACGGTTCGGCTCGATGGGGGTCGTCCCCCCCGCCGAAGAGATCGCCCGGCTGACCGGGAAGGTCCGCGCCATCGACGACGCGGTCCGCAACCGCTACGAACAGCTGCGTCACGACGAAACGATCCTGGAGAAGCGGGCCTACCAGGTAGACCAGCTCCGCGACGGTGTGCAGGAACTGGCCGAACAACTGAACAACCAGATCACCCAGGCCCGCTCGTTCAAGCCGGAACTCAAGACCGCCAAGCTTGCGGTGCAGGCGGCGATGGAGCAGATCGTCCTGGACGCCCGCAGCCAGTTGAACCTGCTGGGTGACAACGTGGCCGACCGCCTGGGCGAGTACCGCCACGCGCAGAGCACGGGCCAGGAGCAGCTGCGTGAGACACGCAACGAGATCGAGAAAGCCTTTACGGATATCGATCAACGGCTCGCCGCCGCGGCGGGGCTTGCCCGCGACGAGGCACAGAAGCTGATCGACCCGATTTTCGGGCAGTTGGAAAACCACGCCACCGAATGCGGCCAACGTATCCAGCACATCATCGAGGCGGCGGACAATACCGTCCGTGAAAAACTCGAAGCCCTGCCCGCCGAGGCGCAGAAGACACTCGAACCGGCAAAAGAAACACTCAACGCCGTCATCGAAGACGCCCGCACGCAGGTCGCATCACTCAACGACGCGATCCAGGCGCTCGACGGCCGCATGCTTGCGTTGTCCGATGAAGCCGAGGGCGTGCTCCAGCAGCACATCGACTCCATGTCCAACCGGGCCATGCAGTTACTCGACAAGCTCGTCACCGAGCGTCTTGCGGATCAACAGACGGCGATGGACAAGCAACAGGCCGCATTGGACGAGCGGATACGACAGCAGGACGCCGTGCTCGCCAATCGTTTCCAGGAGCAGCAGCAGGCGCTGCAACAGCGCGAGCTGGACATCAGCAAGAAGCTGCAGGATCTGATGCTGCAGAAGCAGGCCGAGATGATTGTCACACTGGATGAGCAGGCCGCCGCACTGGCTGATCGTCTGGTCTTACAGCAACAGGATAAGATCGAACAATCAGTCAACAGCTGCATCGAGAAGACCGCGGACGAGGCGGCTAAGCGTGTAGACGACGTGATCTCCGAGGCCGCGGACCGTGGCGAGGACATCGCCCAGCAGATCAAGGAGCGTTTAGCTGCGTCGCTTGACCAGAGCCTGGCGGAGGCTGTCGAGGCGTCCTGCGGTATCGAGGCCGAGGCCCAGGCCGTTTCCAAGAAGGCCGATGAGCAAGCCTCGAAGGCCGCCCTGGCGATCGAACGCAGCATGCGCGAACACGTGGTCGAAGCGATGAGCCGCGCCGACGCCATCACCGACCCGTTCAAAGCCCGGCTTCAGGAAGCACTTTCCAACCACCGCCAGCAGGCCGAGGAGTTTTCCAGGACCGCCGAGGCCGAGCTGTCTAACAAGGCCAAGGCCCACTGGGACGCCTTCCGCCGTGACACCCAGGCCGCGCTGGATACGCAAAAGCAGGCCCTGGACGTCCAGGCCCAGGACACCATCGAACAAACCCAGCAGAAGATGCGGCAGCGCGTGCAGGAGCTGTGCGTGTCCAGCCAAAGCATGGTCGACCTGATCGAGCAGCAACTCACCCGCAAGCTCAAGGGGATCGAGCCCCAGGCCCAGCAGGCCATCGAAGTGGTCGAGCAACAGCTCAGCGAACGGCTAAGCCAGTTGCGCGAGAACGCTCAGGCGATGGTTCAGCTTGTCGAAGACCAGATGGGCAAGCGTGTCTCGGAGATCCAGCCCAAGGCCGTGTCCGCGGCGCGGGACGCCGAACGCGAACTCAACGAGCACCTGGACCGTGTCCGCGAAGAGGTCGAGAACATCATCGTGCCGCTTCGCCGTCAGGCCATCGAGGAGTTGAGTCAGATCGCCGACGTGGGCAAGAGCGTCCGCGGCGTGATCAAGCGAGAGCCTGGAGCGGAGTCCGGCACGACCGAGCCGCCAGTGGTCGATGCCCGCAAGCTCGCGACCCCGCTGCACGAGATGGCCAGCCGGATGGGCAAGAAGGCCGCCAAGCTGGTCGGCTCCCACAACGAGTCGGAACCAATCCCCGGCCAGCCTCAATCCCAGTCTCACGACAACACCAACGAAGACCGCAAAGCCGCCTAGCCCGCCCCCCGGTTTTCTTTGCTACACCACCAACCCCCAAGCCCGGTCATGGCCGTCAGGCCTTGGCCGGGGTTTCTTTTCACAACGGACAGACTTGCCACCACCACCCTCCGCGCGACCATTGCCCGCCGGCTATGGCCCCAGACTTCCGCGCACCACACCGACCATCCCCCACCTTAATCCACCTTCCGCCATCCCTCACGTTGCAAGCCGGTGCGATTCGTGTAGAGTCCGGTTCGTCCGATGATGGACGTATTTAGGACCCTAAACATGACCCCCGCACCCGCCGAAAAAACCCGGATCGAAAAAGACTCGATGGGCGAGATGCCCGTCCCCGCCGAAGCCCTCTACGGCGCCTCGACCGCGAGAGCGGTAGCCAACTTCCCGATTGCACATCGCCCCCTTCCGGGGACCGTCATCCACGCGTTTGGCCACCTAAAAGCCGCCTGCGCCCAGGCCAACCTCGACCTGGGCAAGCTCGACAAGAAACTCGCCGACGCCATCATCGCCGCGTCGAACGAGGTCGCCGAGGGCAAACACGACGCCCACTTCCCCGTCGACGTCTACCAGACCGGCTCCGGCACCAGCACCAACATGAACGCCAACGAGGTCATCGCCTCGATCGCCAACGACAAGCTCGGCCTCGGCGCGACCACCAAGGCCGAAGGCGGCGTCCATCCCAACGATCACGTCAACATGGGCCAGTCTTCCAATGACACCTTCCCGACAGCGATGCACATCGCAGGAGCGATCGCGCTTGAACACGAACTGACTAAACCACTGCGTAGCTTGCACACAACCTTATTTCAACTTGAGACTGAATGGGATTCCATCGTAAAGATCGGGCGTACGCATCTGATGGATGCGACACCGATCCGTGTCGGGCAGTTATTCGCCGGATATGCAAAACAAACAGACTTATCGCTTCAACGCGTTCTGATGGCACAAAAGTGTATGGCCTACAACATGCCGATTGGCGGAACTGCCGTTGGCACGGGGATCAATACTCATCCTGAGTTTGCCAAACGTGTATGCGATAACTTGAACAGCATGCGACTTATGGTCGAATTTTGTGAAGCTGCGGACCACTGCGAAGCACAAGCCGCCAAAGACTCCTTCGTCTCCGCCCACGGTTACCTCAAAACTATCGCCGTCAGCCTCTCCAAGATCGCCAACGACATCCGCCACCTCGGCAGTGGCCCACGTTGCGGGATCGGTGAA
>JAJDCV010000094.1 GCA_029260675.1 Phycisphaeraceae bacterium | reverse complement strand
GCGGCCTCGGGGATCCGCCCGCAAGCCCAGCCGGTTGAGACCTTCATCGACTCCCACCACGTCTGTTGATCTTCCTGGCCCAGCTCGTGTTTCCGGCCGTCATAGTATGTGATGAAGTTTTCATAGACCCCCGGTCGACGCCAGAAGCTGTAATCGTCGGTCTCGTCGTGGATGTCGTCCATGACTTTGTAGAACAAACCCGGGACACGGGTATCGAATCGATTGGTACTGAGACACTCGACGCCGAACCGGTACATGTGATTCAAAGACCCGTGCCAGCGGGGGCGTATCGACCAGAGGTAGTTGGTGTAGGCCGTGCGGTAGTCGAACTGAGCGGTGACCGCCCTTTCAAACCACAACCTCTCCTGGCGGTTATTGAGCCCCATCGAGACGGTGATCATCCGGCCGGGGATGTCCGGGAATTGCGGGGCGATTTCCCATGCCCCGACCAGGTGCTCCCGGGCGATCTTCAGGTGCTCCTTAAACCCCTTCCACCCTTCATCCGTGACCGTTTTTGCGTAGCCTTTGCCCCGCACCTGCCAACCCGCCTCGACGTGGTAGTAACCACAGATCGCACCGACAAGCCAGGGGTTCACCGGCGCCGCCACGTCGATCCGCTGGCAGACTTGTGCCCAACGCCGCACGTAGGTGTCATCGTTCAACGCGTCCCGGTGGGCCCAGAACAAGTAGTACTGGTCCACCAGGCTCCGCGTCGGGTCTTGCACGGCCTGGCACATCAGGTCCACCCAGGCCTGCTCGATCTGCTTTGCTTCTTCCTCTAACTCGCGCCCCTCGAGGATCGTCATCAAGCGCCAGGCTGCGTGGAGTTTTCGGTTGATCGGGTAATCGCTTGCCAGCATCCCCTCGTAGGCCGACCGGGCGCGCTGGAGGTAGTGATCGTCCTGGGTCTTGATGTGGATCAGGTTGACGTAGTTCACCAGCGGGTCGGTGCATTGAAATTCAACGGTCAGAGCCGCCAACTCAGCCATCCGCTCATCGCTGGTGACGACCGCTACCTGATTCTTCTCCTTCGCCGCGTGATTCGTAAACCGCTGAGCCTGACCATTAAGGTACTCGATCACCAGGCCGTCCCACTTGGGATCCCGCTCACCGACACGCTGGTAGGCCTCGGACATCGTGCGCTGGTTGTACGTCAGGAACTCTTGGCGGAACTGCTTCTCGGTGTACGCGTCGGGGTCGTTGCTGTTGGGGATCACGGCATGCGTCTGTGTCGAGACGGACAGCACCAGCAGGCAGGTGAAAATCCGCACGGAGGCGCTGGTCATGGAAATGCTGGACATGCTCGGGCCCCGTCTGTAACGAGTATCAAACGACTGCTCTAATTCTATCCGAAATCAGGCTGTACAGGTGTGTGGGCCAGGCGATATCAGCTGCTGCCTGGGGGGCGCCGCGACGGGCATCAGTCGGCGGCCTGGGGCTCATTGCCATGCTGGTCCGGGCCGTCTATCCAGGCCGGGCGTGCGTAGGTCGGCTTGACTTCCAATGTGTCGTAGCGGATACGGGCGCCCTCCTGGTGGCAGTTGCCTCCCAAGGCGAACGGGTGGATCTCGTCCCACAGTTCTCGGTACATCTTGCGGTTCCCGTAGACGAGTTGGTCATTCACACTCAGCCGGACGTGGTCGTCCCACATCTGGATGTGGAAGGTGTTGGTGTCGCCTAACTCCACGGGGTAGGCGTCCTGGTCGTAGTAGAAGTGTCGCATAGCCACCGCCAGATCGCGGTTGCGGTACAACAGCACGTCGCGGTGATAGCGGTTGTTGCCCGACTTCCAATGGCTCAGCAGGACACCGCCGTTGTGCCATTGCACGTCCTCCTCACCGAGAAAAGTGATCGTGCCCCGGATCTCGAAACGATAGCCGAAGGTGTGACGGCAGCGCAGCACCAATCCCTCCTCGGCGCTTTGGCCCGTTATCCGTCCCTGGTCGTCAACGGTCCATGTGCCGCGATCTATTTCCCAACCGCCCAGGTCCGTCCGGTTAAGCAGGTTGATCCAGCCGCCGTCGGCCTGGCCTTGTGTCCACTGGGCACGGGCGGCCTGCTTCTGCAAGTACGGCCTGACGGGGTCATCGGCGGGCATGCCCTTCAATGCCTTGTCCAGCAGCTCGGTGACCTGCTGGTAACGTGTCTGGTTCCAGAGCCCCGTGGCTTGATCTATCAGATCGCGGTGCTCACCCAACCGCGCAGAAATCTCACTGGGCGCGAGGACCGCGTCACCGTCGAAATAGGTGAACGCCCGCGTATGCAGGTTTTCACCGGCGGCCTCTATCCACCTGGCGGCGTCCTCGTATCGGCCTACCCGCCAGGCGACCGCCGCCTTCATGGAGTCCCACCAGGCCTCGCCATCGGACGGGTTCGGCTCGTGCTTACGGCCCTCGAAGAAACGCAGAAACTGCTCGTAGACACCGGCCCGCTCCCAAAATCCGTAGCCCTCGGCATCCTCGGCGATATCCTCCATCGTGTCGTAGAACATGCACGGGACATACGTATCGAAACGCTCGGTGTTGAGGCACTCAACGGCGAACGAATGCATCAGCATGTGTGACCCGCCCCACCGCGGCCGGATCGACCAGAGGTACTGCGGGTACGCGGGGTAGTAGTCGAATTGGGCTTTCGCCGCCCGCTCGAACCACAGGCGTTCTTCTCCGGTCTGCCGACCCATCGCTACCTCGATCATCAGCGTCGGGGCTTCGGGCAGCGACGGCTCGGCCTTCCAGGCGCGGGCCAGAAACATCTCCGCCAGATACAAATGCTCGCGGAATCCGTCCCAACCGTCGGGGGTTACCTCGTTGGCCCATCCGCCACCGCGTTCGTCCCACGCCGCCTTGATGTGGTAATTGCCGTTGATGACGTCGATTAACCAGCGGTTGGGTGAGTCAGAGTGGTTCACACGCTCTGCAATCTCCTTCCATATGGGGCGTGGCAGGTCATCTAATACAGGCGTGAGGAGGTGGAAGAGGTGCCGCGATTCATTCGCCTTCAATGCGTCTTCTGTGATCACTTCGATATAGAGGTCTGTGATCGTGTCCAGAACCTTAACGGCCTCCTCATTGTGCTCTTTTTCTTCAAGCTGTTGATAGAGCCACACCGCGGCTCCATGTTTGCGGATGGTGGGGTATCGGCTATCCATCAAGGCGTCATAGGCCCGGCGAGCGGCTTCGAGATAGCCCTCGTCTTTGGGCATCATCTGCCGCATCGAGGTGTATAACACCAACGGATCCTCACAGCCCATATCCTGCAACTGTCGGGAGATCTCACGCATCCGTTTATAGTCGGCTGTAGTCGCAACGACATCTGTGTTGTGTGCCTCGTGGTTGGTGAACACCGCCGCCTGGGCGTCGAGCAACTCCACCACCAGGTCATCCCACCGCGGATCCCGTTTACCGACTTCGAGGTACGCCCCCGACATCGTTTGCTTGTTGTACGCCAGTAGTTCCTGTCGGTACTGCTTCTCCGTATAGGCGTCGGGATCGTCGCTGTTGGGGATCACGGCAACCGCTGTGGGCTGTGATAACAGGCCGGTCAGGCACACGAGAAAAGAAAGTGTCGTCGCGATCTTGAACCGAAAAACCATCATAAGCCCCCTTGGGATGTGTCGGCGTCTATAAATACCGGTGGGTTGATTCTACGATTAAAAGCGGCTGGACGATAGAAACAAAAAGCTGAAGTTGCCTTGAAATGCTTGAACAGGGTGATACTGGGGATAGAATTGATTACCCCGCCTCATGGCGGTACTCATCGATCGGCTTTGGCATGATGCTCAGGCGAGTCAAACTGGATCGGCCCAGGCCCCACCACCTGCTGTGGCTGGCGGTGGCGGCGGCTCTTTTGTGTTATCTGTTTTATCAGCACTCGGCTGGGGGAAGTTCGTTCACGCCCCACCCGGTGTTGATCGGGTACAACTTCACCCCCACCGACATGACCCTTGCTGTGCTGGGAAATCGGAACGCCGGCACGGTGCTGCATGTGCCTTCCCCGGGGACACTGGGGCTGATGGGGCTGGGCTTGCTGGCGATGATCCCGTGGGGCCGTCGGCGCGGGCGATGAAGCCTTGCTGGATGCGCGTTCATTTATTTAAACCACCGGCTGGCCCGGCAGCAGCGGCGGCATCGGGCAGCCCAGAGACTCCGATACGGCGCGCAGCAACTCACCTTCGGCGACCGTGACCTGCTTATCCGCAACAATACAAGCGGCGCAGGCGTGGAGTACCTTGCGCTTCTCGCGTGGGCTGACCTGGGTCAGGGCTTCGACCGCCTGACTCATTTGGCGGAGGCCGCATTGCGATTTGTCCGCTTGGTCGGGTCGTGGTTCCAGGCCGAGTTCGGCGGCGCCGGTATCGAAAGCGGCACGGACCTGATCGGAGTCCCGGTGGCCGTAAAGTGCGAGGGTGGAAAGCATGACCGACAGGTGTTGGCGCATCGGCTTGAGAGAATAGTACCGCACGCGCGGATCGGTCCGGCGGTCGGGCTCGAACTTCGGGGCAAGCCTGCGTATCAGCACCCGGCTCAGCGCCCACTCGAACAGGTCGACTTGCTGATCCTCTCGTACAAGTTCGCTGACACACTGCTTAAACACCCCGTACTGACCGGGAGAAAGCCCGTGCAGCGTGGGCATCGTCAGATCAATCAACGGCAGCCTGGCGGAGGTGTCCATCCGATCGATGATCGGGCGCAGCTTGCCGGTAACCTCGGCGATCGGTTCGCCGGCC
>JAJDCV010000093.1 GCA_029260675.1 Phycisphaeraceae bacterium | reverse complement strand
TGAGGTCTTCGGGCATCGGGACAGGGTCGTCGCCAACGGCGAGGTTTTCGCGGAGCCGGATCAGCTCGGCGTGTAGTTCGGCACGGACGTCGGCGTAGGCGGGGTCGTCGTAGACGCTGTGCATCTCGTCGGGGTCGGCCTGCAGGTCGTAGAGCTCGTACTCATCGAGGTTGTAGAAGTAGATCAGTTTGTGTTGCTGGGTACGCACGCCGTAGTGCCTGCGGACGCTGTGCCAGCCGGGGTATTCGTAGTAGTGGTAGTAGAAGCTCTTGCGCCAATCGTCGGGTGATTCGCCTTTCAATAAGGGGACCATGCTCCTCCCCTGCATATCATCCGGTTGCTCGACGCCGGCAGCATCGAGGAAGGTCTGCGCGATGTCCAGGTTCGAGACGATGGCTTGACTGACGGCCCCGGGTTCGGTCGCGCCGGGCCAGCGGACGAGCAAGGGTGTCTTTAATGAAGGTTCGTACATCCATCGTTTGTCGTACCAGCCGTGCTCGCCGAGATACCAGCCCTGGTCGGAGCAGTAGACGACGATAGTGTTTTCCGCCAAGGCTGTCTCGTCGAGGTAATCAAGTAGCCGGCCGACGTTGTCGTCGATGGATGCGACACAGCGCAGGTAGTCCTTGATGTAGCGTTGGTATTTCCAGTGGACCAGGTCGTCGCCCTGGAGGTTGGCCTCGCGGAACGCCTTGTTTTTAGGCTCATACGCGGCCTGCCAGGCGGCGAGCTGTTCGTCGGTCATGCCCTTGGGTGTGTTGAGTTTCAGGTCGTTTTCGTCGAGGTCTTTGGCGATAGTCATTTCCTGGGTGCGTGCGGCGGTGCCTCGGCCCTGATAGTCGTCGAAGAGTGTGTCGGGCTCGGGGATGGTTTGATCATCGTACATCGTGAGGTGGTCGGGCCCCGGGCGCCATGGGCGGTGCGGTGCTTTGTGCTGGTACATCAGGACGAAGGGCTTGTCCTTGTCGCGCTTATTCTCAAGCCAGTCAAGCGAGAGGTCGGTGATGATGTCGGTGGCGTAGCCTTCGATGGTGACGGGCTGACCGTTGTCGATCATGCGCGGGTTGTAGTAGCGGCCCTGGCCGATGAGGATGTGCCAGTAGTCGAAGCCGGTGGGGTCGCTTTTAAGGTGCCACTTGCCGATCATAGCGGTCTGGTAGCCGGCGTATTTCAGGAGTTTGATGTAGGTTTGCTGTCCGCCGTCGAAGGTGTCTTTATTGGTGTAGAAGCCGTTGGCGTGGCTGTATTTCCCGGTGAGGATAGTGGCCCGGCTGGGCCCGCAGATAGAGTTGGTGACCAGGCAGTGATCGAATCGCATGCCGCCTTCGGCGATACGGTCGATGTGGGGTGTCTGGTTGATCTTTGAGCCGTAGGCGCTCAGTGCCATCGAGGCGTGGTCGTCGGAGAAGATGAAGATGATGTTGGGCCTGTCGGTGTCAGACCCGGATGCCTGGCCGAGGGCCGGAATTGTGAGCCCCAAGGCGAATAACGTAAACACCCCGATGAGACTGATGAGGCGTGCAGTTCGATGCATGGTGTGTCTCCGATCCACAGGTTAAAACCGCGAGGTAAGACGGGCCATAGTGTAAACGAGAGCCGATCCGAAGACCGGCTGCATACCGGTGAAGGCGGTCCAACAAAATAATTTACCTCTCTTTTCTATATTTCCTAAATTAACACTTGGAATCTGATTTAAGCACGCTAATATCGGACGTCATACTACTTGGAGGAGCGACCCCAAAGGATGCTCCGGGTATTGGCGAATTAGCCAATGTCAGGGCTAGCAGGAAGCCACCTACACTGAAATCTGATGACTAAACGCCCCTGGACCCTCACACTGACCGTGTGGGGCTGTCACCCCGAGACAGACCCCAAGGGGTGTGTCCATCCGCATCGTGGCCGGAATGAGGCCCGCAGGCGGGCGATGCTTGTCATCCGGACGGGCGATGCACACCGCCGGCTAAGGCAGCGCCTGACCGACTCGATCACTCGCCTGGCCGGGGGACCCGTTGCTGGGGTTTCATGCGTGGTGGATCAGATCCTCAACGATCTTTTGAATCATCGCACCCCATGGCCACAGAGGAACCACTGGACGCTCGCCCAGGTCCAACCCGACCCGTACGCCGATCCCTACGATCGAAATACAGCCAGGTTGGCCGTGGTCGATAAATCATCCAGAGAACCCCAGCACCACCGCCGCTGGGGGCCCGTACCGCGACACGAACCGGTCCTGTCACGCCAGCATATCCATATGAGTTGATGCCCCGCCCCTGGATGTGGCTGTAAGCTCTGCGATCTTAATAGCCAACTCAAACCAAGCGTCGCGGTCTTCTTAGCCGCAAGCCTGCTACCCGGGTGACCCGCCGCGCATCACATGCAATAACCAAAAAACCTGGCCCCGTTCATTATCACAACTCGCTACGGCTGAATCGAGAACCCATCACACCCAAGCTGCCCCGGACGATTCGCGGTTGTGCGATCGCCTTGCGTCACGGACACGGTTGATGTGCCTGCGGACCGTACGTTTGAGCCGGGAACCGGCCTAGTCAACCGCGGTGTAGATATCGGTGTGGTCCTGCTCGACGATCACCGACTCACGGTGCGCCAGGTGGACCTCCATGTGGCACCGCTTGGTCCCCGGGCCGTGGGGCCCACTGATATCGTGCAGTTTGACGGTGACGCCGAGGATCCGGTCCTCAAACCGATCCAGTGACAATCCAATTCGGTGAGTGACATACGCTTCGAGGCTTGAGGTGACGTCCAAGTGAACCCCGACAACTTCTATCTTCATGCGTCCGCTCCGTTCGAGAAAGGGTTGGCCGGTCACATGTCGCTTCTACGTCTATTATGCCGCGCCGGTTCGCGCCAGACAAGGAAAACTTAACACACGCCGATAACGAAACGGCTTTTCCACCATCACACCACGATGCCCGAACACCCCACAAGACAGGTTCAGGGGCCCGGATGCCCTTGCAGTGGGCGAGATGGCCGCCAACAAGGGCGGACCCACCAGAAGCTGGCCAGCACCAGCAGGCCAAACGCCGTGTACGAAACGGCGAACACCCACCAGTCCGCCTCAAAAAAAATCAGCCGCTGCACGCGGTCGGCGATAAAACCCACCTCGTACCCCGGCTGACCCGCCCGCCGGCGTAGAGCGCTCTCCAGCGTTGTCAGCGGGCAGACGATCCCAAGCCAGGACTGTGCCACTACCAACCCGATCGCCGCGAGGTGCGCCAGCCTGAACCATCGGTTGCGTACCCACCGCCAACGCAACGCCCCGCCCAGCAAAATCAAACACAACCCCAACACTACAAACGCGATAAAACCCGCGTGCAGAAGTAGAACCAGGTCGGCGAGTGTTGGGTCGGGCATGGTGTTTTAGGGTCTAGGGTCTAGGGTCTGGGGTCTGGGGGGGTGCGTGTATGGTGTGTTGGTCTGTTTAGCGGGTGACCGCAGATCGCCGGGCCTTTCTCTTTGGGCTACACGCGGATCTGCGGTCCGCCGCTAAACGGCAAGCCCACATGCTACAACTGCCGTGGGTCCGTTCTACCGCCTAACCCTGTGTAGTTGAAGGCTAAAGGCTAACCCCAATGGCTAACCGCTCTCTCTAAACACGGCCAGGCAGGCGGTGTGGCCGTGGATGTAGTTTTGTTCGCCGACGGGGCCGATCTCCCCGGCGCAGAAGCACCCGGCCAGGGGGGCGGCGCCCAGGGCGTCGTACACCATGTTGGCGTCGGCGTGGGGCTGATCGAAGAGGTTTTCGCCCCGCCCGGTACAGCTGAACAACAGCGCCCCCAGCGCTTCGCCGTGGACCTGCTGCGCCGCGAGCATGAGTTTGAAGTCTTCGGCGGCGCTTTTCGCATCACGGATATGGAACTGGATCGTCTGGCCGGTGCGCACGCGCGGGTCGCCGATCGCGATGTACCCCTCATCGGCGTCGACGCCGACCATCGCACGGATCAGGAAATCGCCACGACCGAACCGCGACTTATACTCGTTGATCACCCGGCCGATGTGCAGGCCGTTGTGTTGCAGAAGATCCCTGTCCCCGGGATCTAACCCAGAAACCATCTGCCGCATCGCCATCAGCGGGTTGCGTCCGCCCAGTTCCTGAACGACATTACGTTTGCTGCGTGTGATCACCATGGGCTCGCCGATCGCCCGGCAGCCCTGGCTGACGGTGGTCTGCACCTGGACCCCCCCGCCGATCGCGACCCCGACCGCGCCGTCGCACATGACCTGGTCGTTTAAAACCAGCCGGTTCTGCCCGGACTCCGTAGCGCCACTGGCCATCCCGCCGAAGACCGGCACGGGCCCGAAGGCCGACGTGAACGCCGGCAGCAGCTTGACCATCGGGGTGCTGAAAGGGTCCGCCAACAACAGGAAAGCCGCGGGGCCGTCGCCCGGGTCGTTTGGGTCCTCGGCCCCCCCGGGCCCCGCAGACAGATCGATCGCTTCGCGCAGGGCCGACGGCGAATCCAACACGGCCGGCCAATCGAACTGCTCGTAACTGAACCCCTGCAAGGCCGCGCCCGGCATGACACCCGCCAGCACCGACAGCCCGGGGCCACTCTGCAATTCCTGACGGGCACCGATCACCCCCGCACAGGTACAACCAAGGATCACACGCGGTTTAAATGCCGCCTGAAAACCCGCGCAGATATTTTGAAACTCGGATTGGTGATGCATGGTCGCGAAGACCACGATCAGGTCGGCCCTGTCTTCGTCGAGTGGGTCCCGCAGCCGATCGAGGACATCGCGCACAGCGTCGTGCGTGGAGGGCTCATCGCTCATCGCCGAGGCGAACTTCAGCCGACCCTTCGGGGGGGGGGACATCATGGACTCCAGTGTGGGTCGACCGATGATTGGCGAACACCGTGGCGGCCACGGGATCTATCATACCGCGCGTCCAGGCGGGCCCATCAAAATTCCTGGGACTCACGCCTGGCCGGGGCCATCGGCAGTATCAGGTATGCTTTGCCACATGGATACAGACAGGCTCCAGGCGTTTATCGCGTTGGCGAAGTCGCGGCGATCGGTCCGAGACTTCAAACCCGACACGGTCCCGGCAGAGGTGATTGAGCAACTGCTGGATACGGCCCGGTGGGCGCCAAGCGGCTACAACCTTCAGCCGGTGCATT
>JAJDCV010000092.1 GCA_029260675.1 Phycisphaeraceae bacterium | reverse complement strand
GGGCAGACGAACCCGGCGGAGAGGTTGAAGACCTTGTTGCCCAGCCAGCGCCCGTAGGTGTGGTAGGCGATGATAAAGGCGACCCCGGCCCCGACTGCGATCAAGAGTGTCTGCATAAAGATGACCCTGTTGACACGACGGCCGCGAGTGCGGGTGGTCTGACTGTCCCGGTGACGATTATATCAAGCGTGTTGCTCCAGGCAGGCAGGCGTTATGCAAGACGCTGAGCGGGGCCAGGATGCGGGTACGTCTGCTCAACCACGACAGGAAGAACAGGTGGCCGAGTCCTTTATGAGCAGCCCGCCAGCCGCTTGGCCAACTCGGTGCGCATCTCGCTGATCTCTTGGCGCAAGAACGCCAGGCCGGCGTCGGCGCCCATCTGGACAATGACTTCGGGGGGGATCGGCTTGCCGAAAGTCACACCGATCCGGCCGTGGAGTTTGGGCCTGGCCTGCCCCCGCTTCCAGATGTTGAACCCGCCATCGACGGCGACCGGCACGATCGTCGGCTTGGCACGCTTGATCACCAGCATGGTCCCGGTCTGGAACGGCTCGACCTCGCCGCTGAGCGTCCGCTGCCCTTCCGGGAAGATCAGAAGCACATGGCCTTTGCCCAACTCCTTGATGCACTTGCGTATGGCACCGATGTCGCTTTCGCCCTGGACAACCGAGATCGCGTTGAGGTTGCGGATCAGCCAGGCGAATAACGGGTGATCAAACAAGCCCGAGCGGGCCAGGGGCACATAGTGCCGGCGTGTGCTGGCCATCGCGATGATCGGCAGGTCCAGGAACGACTGATGATTGCTGACCAGCAGGACCGGCCCGGTCTTGGGGATGTTGTTGATGTTAAAAGCCCGGTACCGGTAGAACGGCACAAGGACCAGATACCACAGGAAATGGAAGAAGTGCCAGAACGCGATGCGCCAGATCTGCGATCCCGGTTGACGTTGACGCAGAGCCTGGATCAAAGCGCTTGCCCCGCGGTTTCGTGGACCAGGCCGAACAGCATCTCGACGACCTCGTCCAGGATCATGTCTGAGGTGTCGATCCGGTGGGCGTCTTTCGGGCAGATCAACGGCGCGTCCTTGCGGTTGGAGTCTTTTTGATCGCGATCGAGTATGTTCTCTCGGATCTGCTCGAGGTCAACCTTCTTGCCGGCGGCACGGAGCTGCTCGGCCCGGCGCTTGGCGCGGATGTTGGGCGTGGCGTCCAAGTAAAACTTGACCTCCGCGCCTGGGAAAACGACCGAGCCCTGGTCCCGGCCTTCCGTCACCAGCCGGGGGTGCTCGTCGCCCATCCTTCGCTGTTCGCGGACCATGACCTGCCGGACGCCCGGGATCGCCGCGACCTCGGAGACCTGCCCGGTGACGTCGCTATCTCGCAGGCGGTCGGTCACATCCGTGCCCCCCACGTTCAGCCTCGGCGGGTCCTGGGTCCAGTCGAATCGAAAGTCGCTGTTCCGGGCCAGCTCGACCACGGCATAGTCCTCGGCCACCGGGTCGATCCCACGCTCAACACATTTAGCGCTTAATCCCCGGTACATCGCCCCGGTATCGAGAAACTCCAGCCCCAGCTTCTTAGCCAGGCGCCAGGCCACGGTGGATTTGCCGGCGCCCGCGGGTCCATCCAGGGTAATAATCAGCCTCTGCATGGGGGAGGAGTGTACGGGAAAAAACGTTCGTTAGCACGGCGCAAGACTGTATTTTCTGGAACAACTCGCTTACCGCGTCCACAACTCACGGCTGATTCATCCGGTCATACCACGCCTGAACGCGGTCGCGCTTCAATAGGAGGTAATACAGCCGACCCTCAGCGGCCTGGCGTCCGGCGGAGGCCTCGGCAGTCGGACCGATCCCGAAGTAGATGTCGCCTCGGCCCGGGGCACGGATCGCGCCGCCGGTGTCTTGATCGAGCATGAGTTGGCTGGGCGGCAAGGCCCACCCGCCGGTCGGGGCCTTGTCGGTGGTGACCAGGACCACGCAGCCACGGGGGAAGATCGCCTTGTCGGTCGCCAGAGACCGTCCGGCGGTGACCTTGAACCCAAGCGAACCGGCCGGCCAGGTGTCGCCTGAGTATTCGCGGAAGAACACGAACCGATCGTTTCGGCGGATGTAACCGTCCAGCTCTTCGGGGTGGCTGGCGAAGTAGGCCCGGAGGGTGGGCAGGCTCAGCTTGTCGGCGCTGATTTTGCCATCGGCGACCAGGGCTCGGCCGATGCTGGTGTATTCGTGGCCGTTGTTGGCGGCGTACCCGACGTACATCACCGAGCCGTCGGTCATCTCCAGCTTGGCCGAGCCGTTGACGTGGATCAGGTAGGCGTCGAAGCGGTTTTGGAGATAGACCAACTCTGTGCCGGCGAGCATATGCGAGTCTTCGATCCGGGCGCGCGTGGGGTAGGTCCCCAGGATCTCTCCGGTGAGCGGATTGGAAGTGAGGTCGTTGGGCTTTTGGTAGAGCGGGTGCTCGAAGCCGGGGGAACCGGGGGAACCGGGGGAGCCGGGGGCTCGTGTGCGTGAAGCCTTGAACACCGGGCTGTAATAGCCGGTGAACAGCACCCCGCCACCGCCGTCCCAGCCGACCGATTCGTAGACATCAAACTCACTTTGTAGCTGCGAGAGGGCTTGGCCCTGCCCGGACTGGGCGATCTGCTTGAGCGCGTAGGCCGAGGCGTGTGCGTGGACGTGGCTGACCCCGGCGATGGGGAACAAGCTCTGTGTCGAGGGGATCTGGTACCACTGGATGCTGCGATCAAGGGCCTGGATAAACCCGGGCGCGGTGACCTGCCGGGCGGCGGGCGCAAGGTCCGGCATCCGGGCGGGGTCGGTCACGAGCCGAAGCGCGCTGGCACCGGGCGGCAGCGGTCGGCTGTAGTCCGGGGCTTGCACACGGGCCCGTCGGCAGCCCGAGACGGCCATCAGGACACATAACAACAGGACGGGCCAAGCACGCCACGAATCCGATCGGGCTTGTATCATGTCCGGGCCTCACAGGGTTTGGGGCGGTGTCCATCATCCGGCATCCGTGCCGAAATCCATCCACAGTGTCGCAGATCGTACCCCGATCAGCCAGAGGGCCCGCAAGACGTGTTCCAGAACCTTTTCTTTCAGAACGCATTCGCCCCGGAGACCCGGTTCTATTTCTTCTCGATCGTGATAAGCGTCGTGATCAGTATCACGCTTCACGAATTGGCACACGGCTGGGCCGCGATCCGACTGGGCGACCAGACCCCGTTACGCAGCGGTCATATGACAGGTAATCCACTGGTGCACATGGGCCCGTTCTCGATCGCGGCGCTGATGATCGTGGGGATCGCCTGGGGGCAGATGCCGATCGACCCGACCCGGCTCAAGGGCCGGTACGCCGAAGCGTGGGTCGCCTTCGCCGGGCCCGCGATGAATTTCATGCTTTCATTTGCCGCCCTGACAGGGCTTGGGTTGTGGCTGCGTTTCGCGGTCATCACCGGAAACCAGGTCCAGGAAAACGGGATGAATTTCTTGTGGGCATTCGGCGGAATCAATGCCGTGCTCGGCGTCTTCAACCTCTTCCCGGTGCCGCCCCTGGACGGCTCGCACATCATGGCGAACCTCAACCGTAAATACGCGATGTTCATCGGAGACCCGGCACACCAGGGCATGATGATCCTGGCGTTCATCTTCTTTTTTTCCGCCGCGAGTGTGATTTTCCAGCCGGTGTTTGACGCGACCGCCGCATACACATACTGGGTCAGCACCGTGCAGTTCTGAGTGGATGTTTCGAGGCGACAGAGCCTACCCCGCCTGACGCAGGTCGTAGCTCTTGCGCTGATCGGGGTCGGACAGCACCTTGTAGGCTTGGCAGATGCTGATGAACCGGGCCGGGGCGCCGGGGTCTTTGTTGGCGTCGGGGTGGTACTGCCGGGCCAACTGGCGGTAGGCGGTGTGGACCCTTTGGTTGTCTGCGTCCGGCGGGACGTTCAGCACGGCGTAGTAGTTCGGTAGCTCGACCGAGACACGCAGCTTCTTTTTGGTCTTGCTCTTTGGCTTGGGGCTGGGGCGCTCACCCGCCACGGCGTCCGGGCAGAGGAAGCCGTACTTCACCAGCGACTCGATGCCGAGCATCACGTTCGGGGAGTTATTGACGAACATCAGGCCGATCTCGTAGCCGCCTCGCAGCCCCCTGCGTTTGCGCCAACGCTCCTGAACGGAAACCGACAGCTTGCCGCCGTTGAACGCAAACCCGATCGTCGCAACCGCGCCGATGCTGAATGGCGGTTTGGATTTGCAGCGTATCCGTACCCCGGACACGGAGATATCCAACACGTCGCCCAGCGGGCAGGACAGCGTGTCCGTGGCCTGCCTGGGGGCCTCCCGACGGGGGTCCTCACCTGGGTCCCAGGTATTGGCCGAGGAGCCGGATTTTTTCCAACTAAACCGCATACAAGGCAGGATCGGGCCATTGGAGGCGGCGCTGAAGTGCGCGCCGGGGATTTTGCCTGATTGAGTTACGGTTATCGGGGCATCCGCGGGGCTGGGTTATTAACACCAGATAAACCGTTGTCACCCGCTGGCGGTGGGGTTATAAATAGGGGTGTTGCAGTGCTCATGACCCGTCACATCAACCCAGGAGATCCTCATGCTCAACCGATTCCTAGCCGTAGCCCTGATCGCCCTTAGCCTGATCGCCATCGCGGGGTGCGCCTCGACCCAAGTCGAAGGCGAGCACGGCCACATCGGCGTCTCGACGTATTAACCGGAAAACCGTATCGGCCAAGCCGTGGATTTCACGGTTAGGTCGTAACGAACAAAAAACACAGCCCCACCCGAAGGTGGGGCTGTGTTTATTATTTTGTTGGGATACGGTTGCGTATCAGCGGCGGCGTTTCAGGCCCATGACCAGGATCCCGCAGGCCATCAGGCCCAGGCTGGCGGGCTCGGGGACGACCAGGAAGAAGGACGTCAGCGCGACAGTGTCGCCGGGGGTCAGTGTGAAGGTGTGGTTGATCCCGATGGAGGTCAGTACGGCCGGGCCGGGGATGGTGGGCCCGGGCAGGCCGACGTTGGTCGCGGGGATGTTCGCTGTGCCGCCGGCAAACGGGGCGCTGAAGCTGTACGGCGCGGTAATGATCGGCAAGGTGCCGACGCCATCGATCAGGCCGTCAAACAGAGGCGATCCGCCTGCATTGGCGACCGTGGCTACGCCGTTAAGGTTCGCGTCGGTGACCGAACCTCCGACCGAGCCGCCGATCAATGAACTGGGTGTGATCACCGGTGCGATCGGGAGCGTGACGTTCAGGATGAAAGTCTGCGTCGAGCCTGACATGTTGGTCAGGCCAAAGACACCGTTGACGAATGGGTCGGTATCCACGGTCATGTCCCAGGTCAGGTTCCACATCCCGGCCATCATCATCTGGCCGTCCAAGTCGAACTGATCGGGGTTGCCGTTCTGCACCGCTCCGGGGCTCAGCGTCTGGGTGTTACCCATGAGACCGACTTCGATCTGGACGTCGGGTGCGAGTACAACCCCCGCCGAGGCCGGGCCGCTGTGACCAAGAATCACCGCGCATGATAACGCAAGTGCCAATCCTGATAAACGTGCATTCAACTGAAACATTCTCCACTCCTTAGGCTCAAAATGCCATCGCCCTATAACCCATAATATAAGGGTATTTAGTGCTCCAGGCAACACTAATATGTCGTGGGCAAAAGGCATGTAACAGTTAATCGTGCATAACTATATATGCCACAGAGCCTTGGTATGTAAAATTAAACCTACTCCGGGACGATTTAGAGACATTTTTCCGCTCTCAAGCCAACTGGGTCGTCTTGTTCTGGATCTTAAGCCTGCCTTGGGTGATCAAACGGATCGCTTCGGGGTAGGCCAGGCACTCCTGCTCAAAGACGCGGGCAGCGAGGGTGTCGGGGGTGTCGTCGGGCAGGATCGGGCAGGTGCGTTGCACGAGGATCGGGCCGGTGTCGTAGGTCTGGTCGGCGAAGTGGACGGTGCAGCCGGAGACCTTGCACCCGGCGTCGAGGACAGCTTGGTGGACGTGCTGGCCGAACATCCCCTGGCCCCCGAAGGCTGGGAGCAGGGCCGGGTGGATATTTAAGACCCGGTGGATGAACTCGTCCGGGATCGACAGCAGGCAGAGGAAGCCGGCGAGGCAGACCAGGTCCGCGTCCGCGTCATTCACGATATCGAAAACCGCTTGGGAGAAAGCCGCGGTGTCGGCGTAGTCCTTG
This sequence comes from Phycisphaeraceae bacterium, assembly GCA_029260675.1. Lineage (GTDB taxonomy): Bacteria > Planctomycetota > Phycisphaerae > Phycisphaerales > Phycisphaeraceae > JAJRRS01. The sequence continues at coordinate 10,455 of JAJDCV010000092.1, read as the reverse complement.
CGAGAAACCAGATGGATCGGCAGGTCAAGCCCGAGGGCGGTGACTTTGTCGTAGGCCGACGGATTCGAGCACACGGCGAGGACTAACTCGGCGTCCAACTCGCCCGACTCGATCTTCTTCGCCAGGTTCACCAGCGTCGTCCCCCCACCGCTGACCAATACCGCTAAGCGGATCGGCTTGTGGCGGGGCTTGGGCACGTCGGTCGGCATGGCGGATACGATACACGACGATGGTCCCGCCACAACCCGACAACCCGCCGCCCCCGGAACCCCCGGAGTCCCCGGGATTGAATCCCGCCCCCGCTTCATCGCCCGACCTGGGGCACACGGCCACGGAACGGGATCAGCCTGCCATCGAGGTGACCCGTCTGGCCCCCTCGCCGACCGGAGCGTTGCATCTGGGCAATGCACGGACGTTCCTGATCAACTGGGCGCTAGCCAAACGGCACGGCTGGAAGGTGGTTCTGCGGATCGAAGACCTGGACGGCCCGCGGGTCGATCCGCAGGCCTCTCAGCAGGCGATCGACACGCTCGGTTGGCTTGGGCTTACCTGGGAGGGGCAGCCGCTCTACCAATCCCACGACCTGGCCCCTTACCGCGAGGTGTTGGCAAGGCTCTATGGCTTGGGTGCGATCTACCCGTGCACCTGTACCCGTAAGGAGATCCTCAACGCCCAGTCCGCGCCGCACGAGGATGAGCACGAACTGCGTTACCCCGGGACTTGCCGGCCCGAGCCCGGCGTCGATCAGGCCCCTATCACCGAGGCGGTTCTGGAAGATTCCGCCACCGCCTGGCGCGTGTTGGTTCCAGAAGAACCCATCAGCTATGACGATTGTCTGTGCGGTCGGCAGACTTTTAATCTCCAGAAACAGGTCGGGGATTTTGTGGTGGCGTCCAAGATGGGTCTGCCGGCGTACCAGTTGGCGGTCGTGGTGGACGACGCGAGGCAAGGGGTGACGCAGGTGGTGCGTGGCGACGACCTGCTGGGCTCGGCCTGCCGACAGATGTTTCTCTACCGCCTGCTGGGTCTGACACCGGTACCGACGTACACGCACCTGCCGCTGGTCCTGGGCCCCGATGGCCGAAGGCTGGCCAAGCGTCACGGGGACACGCGGATCGATACCTACCGGCAACGCGGGATCGGCGTCCGCCGGATCATTGGTATGCTGGCGCGTTGGTCGGGCATTTGCGACGGACATGAAGAGATGACCGCGGAGGAGTTTGCCGCCCGGTTTGAGTTAGATAGGCTGGGGCGTGACCCGGTTACTTTCACAATGGAGGACGAGGCGTGGTTGCTCGAAGGATGTTTATCTTAAGCGTGCTGGCCGTGCTGTTTCCGCTGGCGTCGGGTTGCTCAAAGGGTGAGCCCTCAGAACAAATGACTGACGGATCGCACCTGTCGGTCACGATCAAGGGCGAGACGTTTAACCTCGAGCTGGCGTTGAATGACGAAACCCGTATCCAGGGCCTGTCCGACCGGGCGGAGATCGCCCCGGACGGCGGGATGCTGTTCGCTTTTTCCGACGAAAAACGCCGGATGTTTGTGATGCGGCGGTGCCTGGTGCCGATCGACATCGTGTATCTGGATGCCCAAGGCGAAGCCGTCTGGATGCATGCCATGCAGGTCGAGGACGAGCCGAATGCCCCGGATAATCGGCTCAAACAGTATGACAGTCACCACCCGGCGCAGTTCGCCATCGAGGTCCGGGACGGGACGCTCCGGCGGTTAGGGTTACGCCAGGGCGATCGGGTCGACCTGCCGCTTGAAGACCTTAAGCGCCGCGCCCAGTGAGTCGATGAATCCTAAACGACAGCACCGACGGCACCTCGAGGGGATGAATGCCAGGCCCAGAACTCCTGCTTGTAATCGACCCGGCCCTGGATGCCCAAGACGTGGCGTACCGGGTACAAACGGCGTTGTCGCATTGGAAGGGGCCCGACCGCCCCACCCTCCAGACACTCACCACGCAAGCACTCTTTGACGACCCCGCCGCGCTGACAAAGGCACAGGTGGTCTGGCTCGCTTTACAGGACGAGGGTTCGCCCCAGGCGTATGAATCGATCGGGCAGGTCCAGGACAGCCAGGTGCCCACGGTTATCAGCCTGCCCGGCGGTGAGCGGGTTGTCTCGGCCTACGAAGACGGGATCGTGTCATGCCCGCTGGATGCCGACCCCACGCTGATCTGCTCCGTGCTCCGTTCGCTGTGGAGCCAGGGACCGGTCCTCGCCGAGTTACGCCGGGAGGTCAAGCTGCTGCGAGCCCATGAGGAAGGTCTCTGTGGTCAGATCGCCTTACTTGATGAAGAATTGCGCACGGCGGCCCAGCTCCAAAAAGAGTTTTTGCCCACCCAGATGCCACAGGTCGGTTCGATCGGGTTCGACGTCCTATGGCGTCCGGCCGGCTACGTCAGCGGTGACATCTACGACGTCGTACGTCTGGACGAAACACACATCGGCCTGTTCATCGCCGACGCGGTCGGCCACGGCGTGCCCGCGGCCCTGATGACGGTCCAGATCAAACAGTCCATGCCCATGAAACAGATCGACGCCTCCAGCCCGGTCGGTTACCGGTTGTACTCACCCGGCGAGGCGATCGGCGTGCTCAACCAGGAGATGCTCAAGCACCAGTCCGGCAAGGTCCGCTTCGCCACCGCGTGCTACGGGGTGATCGACACCGAGACCAACCGACTCACCGTCGCACGGGCGGGCCACCCCTACCCCCTGATCCTCCGTGCCAACGGCCAGACCGAACACATCGAACCCGAGGGCGGGCTTCTGGGCGTCTTCCCCGATGAGGTCTTCGAGGAAGCCACCGTTCAACTGGAACCCGGCGATCGCATGCTGCTCTACTCCGACGGTTTTGAGGTTGCTTTCCCGACCCGCAAAGAAGCTCAGGAAGACGGGCAGCCCGGCCAACAGAAGATCGCCACCGACCAGTACGCCCAGGAGTTCGAAGACCTGCGCAACGGAGACGCCGAGGCCGCCTTGGACCGCCTGGCCCAGCGTTTGAACATGCAGTCCGGTTCGTTGAACCAGCGTGACGACCTGACCGTCGTCTGCATGACCGTCAGCGAGCCCGCCGAATCTTCTGCTGCGGACGATTCAAACACCCCCACCGCGTCCGCGGCGTGATTCCAAAAAAAACACTCACGATCAAATCACGGGGAAAAGGCTATTCACAGAACCCCGCATCGCGGAGCGTCTGCATGGTCAGGCCTTGGGCTCCCCCGCCGCTGCTTTGCATGTTCTGTAACTGATGCACGACGGTCTTGCTGATGATGTCGGCTTCGAGGTTCACACGCCGATGGACGGTTGTATCTCCCAACGTGGTCAGGTCCAGTGTGGTTGGGATCAGGGCGACTTCGAAGCGATCCTCGGCCACCGCCGCGATTGTCAGACTGATCCCGTCGATGGCAACCGAGCCCTTGGGGATGATGAAGGCCATCAGATCCGCCGGGGGTTTGACGGTGACGCGGTGCTCATCCTCGCCGGCTACAACCTCGGTGACCTCCCCCACCCCATCGACGTGTCCCTGCATGAAGTGCCCGCCCATCGGCTGGCTGGCGGTGACCGGGGGCTCGAGATTAACCGGGTCGCCCTCCTTAAGTTCGCCCAGGTTGGTCTTTGCGAGTGTCTCGGCGATCACATCAAAGCCCATCACCCCGGCGGAAACCTTCACAACCGTTAGACAGACCCCGCTGACGCAGATCGAGTCCCCCGCAGCAGGTTTGTAGTCCCCCGGATCGGGCCAGCCCCCGCCGTCCACGGACATCCGGGCCCCGAAGTCGTTGCGTTGGATGCTGTGGATCACGCCTTTGGCTTGAACAATGCCTGTGAACATGCCGAAAGTGTAACAGCCGGGCGGGGAGCCGGCCGAATCCCCTTCTCACGCGGACCGGCCCGTGTTTGGTATCATCCCCGATCCACCGCCGGACGGATTGGCCCGGCATCAGACCAGAAACGACCTTTACCGATTTGAGCAGGACATGAAAACACGCACCCACGACTGCGGCGCACTCCGCGAAGACCACGTCGGCCAGACCGTTTGCCTGGCGGGCTGGGTCAACAACTACCGCGACCACGGCGGGGTCATCTTCATCGACCTGCGCGACCGGGCAGGGATCACCCAGATCGTCTTCCACCCCGAGGCCGCCGAGGCCCACGCCCTGGCCGACAAGCTGCGGAACGAGGACGTGATCCAGATCACCGGCAAGGTCATCGCCCGGGGCAGCGATGACAAAGGCAAATCCCTGACCAACCCCAAGCTCTCGACCGGGGCGGTCGAGGTCCAGGCCGAGGAACTTGAGATCCTTAACAAAGCCCAGACCCCCCCGTTCACCCCCGACGAGGCGGAGCGCACCGGCGAAGAGACGCGCCTGCGTTACCGGTTCATCGACCTGCGCCGCCCGAAGATGCAGGAAACGTTGAGGGTCCGCTCGCGGGTGACCAAGGTGATGCGCGATTACTTTTCTGACAATGGGTTCCTCGAAATCGAGACGCCTTTCCTTTGTAAGTCGACCCCCGAGGGTGCCCGCGACTTCCTGGTGCCTTCGCGTAAGCAGCCCGGCGACTTCTACGCCCTGCCGCAGAGCCCCCAGTTGTTCAAGCAGATCCTGATGGTCGCCGGATGCGAGCGGTACCTGCAGATCGTCCGGTGCTTCCGTGACGAAGACCCCCGCGCCGACCGGCAGGCCGAGTTCACCCAGATCGACCTGGAGATGAGTTTCGTCAATGCCGAGGACGTGATGGAGATGACCGAGGGCTCGGTCCGCGCGGTCTGGAAAGATATCCTGGATGTGGACGTCCCGAAGATCAAGCGGATGAGTTACGCCGAGGCGATGGACCGGTACGGCAGCGACCGGCCGGACCTGCGTTTCGAGATGGAATTGGTGGATGTCAGCGAATTGGCGGGCCAGACCGATTTCAAGGTTTTCTCAGGCGCGATCGAAGCCGGGGGCGTTGTTAAGGCGATCCGCGTGCCCGGCGGCGCGAAGATGAGCCGTAAGGAAACCGACGCTTTGGCCGAGTGGGTCAAGCAGTTCGGCGCCGGTGGCCTGCCGGTCTGCAAGGTCGAAGACGGCAAGCTGACCACGGGCGTATCCAAGTTCGTCGTACCAATCGCGGACGAGTTGATCAAGCGGATGGAGGCCCAGGACGGCGACCTGATCTGCTTCGGGGTCGACGCGGTCCCGGCGACCGTCGCCCGTGTCCTCGGCGAGCTGCGCGTCAAGCTGGCACACGACCTTGACATGATCGACCCGAAAAAGTGGGAATGGGTCTGGATCGTTGACTTCCCGCTGATCGAATGGAGCAAGGAGCAGCAGCGCTGGGACAGCCTGCACCACCCGTTCACCGCGCCTAACGATGAGGACCTCGGCAAACTCGAATCCGACCCCGGGACCGTGAACTCGCAGGCCTACGACCTGGTGCTCAACGGCTCGGAGCTGGGCGGCGGGTCGATCCGTATCCACCGTATGGACACACAGGAGAAAGTCTTCGGCCTGCTTGGGATCACCCCCGAGGCGGCCAAGAGCAAGTTCGGGTTCCTGCTGGACGCGCTGAACTTCGGCGCGCCGCCGCACGGCGGGATCGCGTTTGGCCTGGACCGGATCGTCATGCACCTGACCGGCACGACGAACATCCGCGACGTCATCGCCTTTCCTAAGACCCAGACCGGCGTTGACCTGATGACCCAGGCGCCTTCGCCCGTGGACGAGACCCAGTTGCAGGAGTTGCACGTCAGGCTGAATCTGCCGGCGGGCAGCAAGGTCTAGGGTCTGGGGACTGGGGTCTGGCCGGATTGATGTCACGCGCATGTATGCATGCCGATTACCACGGATTAGCGGGTCTGCTATCTTCTCTCTGACTAGACCCTATACCCCAGACCCCAGACCCAACCATGTGCGGAATTGCCGGCATTGTCAGATTCGATGACCAGCCGATCGGCAGGCGGCGTGCCGTGTCGATGCTCACGCACATGCTCCACCGCGGGCCCGACGGCCACGGCATCAGCGAACACCCCCGCTGCACCCTGGCCCATGCCCGGCTTGTCATCATCGACAAACTCGGCGGCGCTCAGCCCATGCACAGCGCCGCGGCCGGGGATCAAGGACCGCTGCACCTGGTCTTCAACGGCGAGATCTACAACCACCGCGAGCTCCGCGCCAAGCTCAGCAAGCTCGGCCACCGCTTTACGTCCGACCATAGTGACACCGAGGTCTTGCTGCTGGGCTACCGTGCTTACGGGAAGGAACTACCCAAGCACCTGCGCGGGATGTTCGCGTTTGCCATCTGGGATGAGCAACGGCGTGAACTATTCATGGCCCGGGACCGCACGGGCAAGAAGCCTTTGTACGTCCTTCGCGGTCCCAATGAACTGACGTTCGCCAGTCTCCCGGCGACCCTCACCGCTGGCATGGACGAACCGCTTACGCCGGACCCGCAGGCGTTGCTGACTTTCCTTCGGTTTGGATACCCGTTTGGCTCGTCGATGCTCCGGGGCGTTGACGAAGTTAGGCCCGGGCACTGGATGACAATTGCGGCCGACGGGACCACCCGCAGCGAGCGTTACTGGCGACCGCCGCCGATCTCGCGGACGAGCACGTCCATCGGGGCCGTCGACAGTGTTGAACAGGTGCTTGAAGAAGCGGTCGCGACCCGGTTGGAAGCCGATGTCCCGTTGGGCTGCTTCCTGTCCGGCGGGATCGATTCTTCTCTGATCGCGGCGCTGGCGCAGAGGACGCTCAAGGCTCAGGGCGCACCGAGCCTTAAGACCTACAGCGTTTCGCATGCCGAAGCGGACTATGACGAATCGTCACATGCACGTGCGATTGCCGAACACATCGGGTCGGACCACACCGAACTCCGTGCCGATCCGTCGGATCTATTTGGCGATCTCGAGCACCTGATGCAAGCCACCGGCGAGCCCACGGCCGACAGCGGGCTGCTCCCTAGCTATTGGCTCTGCAAAGCAGCGCGTCCCCACATCAAGGCCGCGCTGACTGGGGACGGTGGGGATGAACTCTTCGGCGGGTACGACCGCTACCGGGCGCTCGCCCTGATCGCCAAACACCGCTGGTGGATGAACGCCGTGCCGCGCAGCTTGATACACAGCACGAACGCACGGTCCCGACGCGCGCGACTGCGCAGGCTGCTGGACGCCGCCTCTTGCGGCACTCATCAGTCCCAGCAGTATGCCAGCATGGTTCAATTGTTTAGTGATACACAGATCAGCGAGCTGGCACCTGATCTGGGTGCGGGTTTGACTTTGGAGAGGATCGACGACTGGCCCGATGAGTCGGATGCCATCCAGGCGGCGATGCGGTGGGACCTGTCGCACTACCTGCCGCACGATCTATTACGCAAGGCGGACCGGTCGTCGATGGCGGTGGCATTGGAGCTGCGTTGTCCGATGCTGGATACACAGGTGGTAGACCTGGCCGGTCACCTGCCGACGGCGGTCCTGATGCCGGATGGGCGGGCCAAGGGGCTGCTGCGCAAACTGGCGGCAAGGCATGTGCCCGCGTCGATTATCAACCTGCCCAAGCGCGGATTCGGCGTCCCGATCGGGCGGTGGTTCAGGGGCCAGCACCACCAGACCCTCCGCGATTATCTGACTGCGCCTGCGTTGGACGGGCTGGGGATTGATCGCAAAGAAGTCTCCCGATACCTCGACGAACACCGGCAAGGCCGGGCGGACCATTCGCACCGGTTATTCGCCCTGCTGCAGCTATCGTTGTGGAGCCGATGGCTGCGTGAGCAGACGCTGACGGGCACGCCTGGTTTATGAAGAATTATCTGCGCCGTATCGGCCGAAGCGGGTAAGATATAGGGTTTCGATCAGACACTACATTCCGGCAGGAGGAACCCGACGTGAACACCCGCCCGATGATCCGATGGACCGCGTTGCTTTTGCTTCTGACAGCCGTATGCCCCGTCATGGCCCAAGACGCGTCGGGGCTGCGGATCGCCTCGTACAACATCGAGAACGCCTTTGATGTGTTCGACGATCCCTACACCCGTGACGAGGGCACGGACGTCAAGCTGCGTTGGGAAGTCGAGATGATCGGCGACGTTTTGCGTCAGCTCGACGCAGACATTGTGGGTTTCCAGGAGATTGAGAACGAGGCGGTGCTCCAGGCGATGGTCGATGAATACCTGCCGGGGATGGGATATGAGTATGTCGCCGTGCCGTTGACCAACGACTCGCGCGGGATCAAGCTGGGGTTGATCAGTCGGCTGCCGATCCTCAGTATCACCAGCTACCGCTGGCAGACATTGCTGCACCCGGACGCGGAGCGTACCTGGCGATTCGCGCGCGACCTGTTCCACGCAAAGGTGCAGTTGCCTGATGGAAAGGTCGTCAACGTCTTTGTCGTTCATCTGAAGAGCAAGGGCAGCCGGGATGGCGACCCGCAGAGCGTGATGTGGCGCAGCAGTGAGGCCATGCGTATCCGTCAGATCATCGGCAAACTGATTGCGGATAACCCCGAGGAGTTGGTCGTGCTGATGGGTGACTTCAACTCCAAGCCCGGCGAACCCGCGATGTCCTTGCTACTGACCCCTTCGGTCGGGAGCCTGCCCCTGCTCTCGGACAGTCACCGGGACATCCCGATGGAGGACCGCACCACCTACCCAAGCGAGCGCTTCCCCAACTCCGTGATCGATTTCATCCTCACCAGCCCGGCGATGACTGTTCGGTTGGTGCCCGGCTCGGCAGCCATCTTCAACGACCCCGAACTGATCAAGGGTTCGGACCACCTGCCGGTCGTGGCCGAGTTTGATATGGGCGAGTGAAAGAAGTCATTGACAGCAGATTGAGGCATCAAGCCATAGCGGTCGGAGGTGTCCGCAGATTGCGCAGATGACGCGGATTCAGAGAGATAAGGACCGGGCCGGCCTTGCCCAAGAATTGTGAAAACGTCTGAATATTCTGCGTCATCTGCGCAATCTGCGGATAATCTCTTGTTGCATTTTCGGGCGATGCTCACATCGACTTCGCGTTACACTTGCAAGAAAGGGTTACTCGCCCGTTCGTTGCCGATGGTGGTTTCCGGGCCGTGGCCGGGGAGGACGCGGGTGTCGTCGGGGAGGGTCATGAGTTGTTCGTGGATGCTTCGCATCAGCGTCGGGCCGTCGGAGGTCGGGAAGTCGTGGCGTCCGATTGAGCCGGCGAAGAGGATGTCGCCGACGATCGCGATTTGGTGTTCGGGCTGGTAGAGGCAGACGCCGCCGGGGCTGTGGCCGGGGGTGTGACGGATCTGAAAGTCGTGTCCGTCGAGGGTGAGTGTGTCGCCGTGTGCAAACGTGCCGGTCGGGTCGGGGGCGACGACCTCCTGGCCCAGCGCTGCGGAGAGGTTCAGCATCGGGTCACCCGGGAACGCGCGTTCATCCTCGTGGATCAGGATCGAAACGCCTGGATGAGCCTCGCAGACTTCCGCCAGGCCGCCTACATGATCGACATGCGCGTGGGTCAGCACGATCTTCTCGGGTTTGAGCTTGTTTTCAGCGATATACCGCAACAGGTAGGCGGGCTCGAACCCCGCATCGATGATCCAGCACGCCCCGCTGTCGGTATAAGCAAGGTAGCAGTTGGTCGCCCAGTCGCCCAGGCAGAAACGTTTGGTCTTGAGTGTGTCGGGCATGGCGGTAGTGTAACGAAACGTCTTTCAATTCGCAGCGTTTGCACTGATATAAAGAACAGAAATGGAACAGGGATGAACGCTGATAAACGGTGATGCGGAGAAGACAGGGGAAGAGTTTGACAGGATGACCGGATGGACGGGATGGGATCGACAAGCCTGACCCATCTCATCTGATCCTGACCATCCTGTCATCCTGTCCATATTCTTTGTCTTGCTCTGCGTCCTTCGCGATCCCTGCGGTGAAAAATTACAACGGCGTCTTGCGCGGCGTACCCGGTTCACGGGGGTATTCATTGGGTGTCTGGCGTTCCTTGACGATGCTGATCAGGACCAGTTCGCTGTCGAACCCGTCCGGGTAGGCGTCGATCAGGGCGAGGTCGCCGGCACCGAGGACCGCCAGCGCGTCCCCGGCGTCTGCGAGTTCGGCTTCGGCGGCGGCACCCTTCATCGCCAGCATCCGCCCACCAACCTTTACCAGTGGCAGACAATACTCGGCGATCTCGGCGACCTTCCCCACCGCACGCACCATGGCCAGGTCGTATTGCTGGCGGTGCTCGGGCTCGTGGCCCAATACCTCGGCCCGGTTCTGGATCGTCTTGATGTTGGTCAGCCCAAGTGCCTGCACACACGACGCAAGGAACGCGACTTTTTTGCCGGTTGCGTCCAGCAGCGTAAACGACAGGTCCGGCCGGGCGATCGCCAACGGCATGCCCGGCAGCCCCCCGCCGGTGCCGACGTCAATCACACGGGTGCCTGCTTCCAACATCTCAAGCCCAGGCAACAGGGTCAGGCTGTCGGTGATCAGCCGACGC
>JAJDCV010000091.1 GCA_029260675.1 Phycisphaeraceae bacterium | reverse complement strand
CGCCGGAGAGGTCGCCGACGGAGACGTTGAACTTGGATGTCTCGAAAAGGAACTTGCGTGCCCAGCCCGCGACATGGACCGGCTTGCCGTGATACTCGACCGTGTCGCCGACCGGGCAGAGCGCCTCACGCAGGGACATGGTCGGGATGAGGTCTTCTCGGTGCTGGGTGAAGTTAACGATCCGCAATTCGGGCGCGGGCTTGATCGACCCGGAGTCGGGTGTCAGCTCACCGGTCAGCAGGCGCAGCAGCGTCGTCTTACCCGAGCCGTTGGGGCCCAACAGGCCCAGCCGCATACCCGGTGACAACTTCAGGTCCAGCCCGTCGAACAACAGCTTGCCGCCCATCGACTTGGATACGTGATGCGCCGCAAGCAGCTTATTGGTCTTGCGTTCGGTCGTCTGGAACTCGATGGCGGTGGTCTGCTTGGGCGCGTTGTTGCGGAAGGTCGTAGCCTTGAGTTCGGCCCGGCGATCATCGGCGGCGGCGACCTGCGTCTTGTTACGTGTCTGCCGGCCCTGGATCCCCTGCATCAACCACGCCGTGTCACGCCGGACTTTCCCGCCCAACGCCGTCTGCTGCGATGCCTGCCCGTCAAGAAACTCCTCCTTGCGGCGCACAAATTCCGAGTAGTTGCCCCGCACCTCGAACAGCCCGTCCGGGTAGGCCCGCGACAACTCGACTACGCGCTTAGCCACACGCTCCAGGAACACCCGGTCGTGCGTGATGAACGCCACCGCCATCGGTGCCTGCCGGACAAACTGCTCCAGCCAGAGCACGCCTTCCAGATCCAGGTGATTCGTCGGCTCATCGAGCATCAGGATGTCCGGCTCGTGGGCCAGGGCACAGGCGATCGACAGCCGCTTCTTCCAGCCGCCGGACAGCGTCGAGACCGGCTGATCCAACACGGTAAAACCCAGCTTGCTCAACGAGATCGCCGCCCGTGTCTCGGCGTTGAGCGCCTCGCCGGGCTTCTGATCACCCAGCTCCGCCAACACCGCGGACATCGGCGTGGCACCGGCCTCAAACGTATCGTCCTGCGTGACGTAGGCGGTATGCAACTGCTTACGCCGGGTGATCTCCCCCTCGTCCGGATCAACCAGCCCGGCAAAGATCTTCAGCAGCGTCGATTTCCCGGACCCGTTGGGCCCGATCAGCCCGAGGCGGTCCCCGTCAGACAGACTCATCGCCACCCCAGAGAACAGCGTGTGTGTCGCGTAGGTCTTACTCAGGTCACGGGCGGTCAGCAGCATCGCCATAGGGCGGAAATGTAGCAGAAACATCCCACGGGTGAGCCGCACGACTTGAGTCGACACACACCATCACACCGACCTTATCCGTATACATAGGCAGGCATAGACCGCGTGCCGACACCCCAACCCCCAATTCCTCATAAGCCTGTCAAGCTGTTAAAATGCTGCCCCAGCCGATCTGCCCTCGTAGCTCAGTTGGATAGAGCAATGCTTTCCTAAAGCATAGGTCATAGGTTCGAATCCTATCGAGGGCATTTAGCGTGCCGTGTTGGACGATCGCGGACTACCCGAGCATCAACAGGCACCCAATGACAGCACGGCCCGGCGGCCCGGGAATAATGGCGGCAGACAGGCCCGTTGATAAGACATGAATACACCTGCGGCTATCCGGATATCCGGCGCGAGGAATGCGGGACACGGGCTTGTCATGGCGGCCCGTTGTGTGCTGGCGATGATGCTGGTATCGCTGTTGGCTGTTGCCGTGCATGCCCAGGGATTCGGCCCGGCTGCGACGGATCAGAAAGTACATGCCCGCGCGGTCTGGCTGAATGAGCAGACACGGCCGGCGGGCCAGAACGTCCTGGCCGTCGTATTGGACGTCGTCGATCAATGGCACATCGCCTCGGATCGGGCGCAGGCGGCGGCGGGGAAGTTTAACCCGTACTTTACCGATATCTCGGTTATATCTGACGACCCCCGGCTTAGCTTCGGGCCGGCCCAATTCCCAACGCCGCACGAACTCGCTGTGGGCGGACTCCCCGAGCCGATCGCGGTCTTCGACGGGCGGGTGATACTCTACTTCCCGGTAGCCGTGGCCGATGACGCCGAACCGGGGATAATCAAGGTCGAGTTGGATCTGGTCTACCAGGCCTGCGATGACGCGCGGTGTGATTTCCCGGTGAAGCTGCCCCTTGTCACTGAGTTAGAAATCGTCGCGGTGGATGCGTTGATCTCAGGCAGCGTCGCCGAGGCCGGATTATTCGAGCGGTTCGACCCGGGTTCATTCCAATCATTGGGTGTCACGCAGACCGAGGCACCTTCAGAAAAAATCGACTTGCTGATCACCCAGGTTGACCCGACCGATGCGGCGGGGTTCGCCGTGCTGTTAGTGCTTGCGGCGATCGGCGGAGCGCTGTTGAACTTCACGCCTTGCGTCCTGCCGGTGATCCCGATCAAGATCCTTGGCCTGGCGCAGACCGCAGGCAACCGCAGCAAGACTTTGGCACTGGGATCAGTGATGGCGGCCGGGGTGGTGGCTTTCTGGCTGGGCCTGGGCGTGGCGATCGCCGGGGTCAGCGGGTTCACCGCCTCCAACCAGCTCTTCCAATACCCCGCCTTCTCGATCACCGTCGGCGTGATCATCGCGGTGATGGCCATCGGCATGTGCGGGCTGTTCGCGGTGAAGCTCCCCAACTTCGTCTACGCGATCAGCCCCCGGCACGACAGCTACGCCGGCTCGTTTGGGTTCGGTGTCATGACCGCTGTGCTCTCCACGCCCTGCACCGCGCCGATGATGGGTGCCGCGGCGGCTTGGGCGGCGACACAGAACCCCGGCGCCACCCTCGCCACTTTCACAGCCATCGGCGTCGGCATGGCATTGCCCTACCTGGTCCTCTCGGCCAACCCCAAACTCGTCGACCGCCTGCCACGCTCCGGACCGGGCAGCGAGCTACTTAAACAGGTCATGGGCCTGCTCATGCTCGCCGCCGCCGCGTTCTTCATCGGCGCGGGGATCAGCGGGATATTCAGCGACGGCACACAAGCCGCGCCCAAAGGGCACTGGTGGGTGGTCGGTGCACTTATCACCGTCGCGGGAGCCTGGCTCATCGGACGAGTCTTCATCGCGACCCCATCCCCGACAAAACGCGGCAGCTTCATCGTGCTGGGGCTGATCGCTATCCTGGCCGCCGGTGCGGGCACCTGGGAGTTGACCCGGCGTGACACCTGGATCTACTACACGCCCCAGCGATTCGAGCAGGCCTTGGCCGAGGGCAACGTCGTCCTGCTGGATTTCACCGCCGACTGGTGCGCCAACTGCCACCTGCTTGAGCAGACCGTCCTCGATACCGATGAGGTTGCGGAAGTACTGGCTAGCGCCGGCGTGGTCGCGATGAAGGTCGATCTCACCGGTGGATATCCAGACGGCAAACTCAAGCTCAAAGAGACCGGCTCGGTCACCATCCCCTACCTGGTCATCTACCGCCCCGATGGCCGGATCGTGTTCACAGCCAACTGGTACACCGCCGGGCAGATCACCGACGCACTGAATCAAGCGAAGAACTCCGGGGCGGTAGCCAAGTCAGAGTAGCCCCCTGTAAAGAAAAGTTTTGTGATGTCCGCGGATATACCTCCGCGGCTGTGACGAAGTGTGACGCCGCTGTGGATTGAGAATGCGCTAATCCCGCCGGGGCCGGGCCGCCCAATGCATCTTGTGGGCGAGCATGGTCCAGTAGCTGTAGTCGGGGTTGTGGATCAGGCGGACGGTGTTGGCGTGCCGGGTGACCAGGACCTGCTGGCCGGCTTCCAGGTGGAATGATTCCTGCCCGTCGATCACCAGCGTCGTCCCGGTATTGACCGTGTGCAATGCAAGCCAGACCTCGTACGCGGCGCTTAATACGATCGGTCTAAACGCAAGCGACTGCGGGCAGATCGGCGTCACGGTCAGGGCGTCGACCCCCGGGCTGACGATCGGGCCACCGGCCGCCATGTTGTACGCGGTCGAGCCGGAGGGGGTCGAAATAATCACCCCGTCCCCGGCGAAGCGGGTTGCGCTGGTGTGGGAGAGCTTGGGTTCGATCGCCAGTTCGATTTCAACCATCCGGTAAGGCGGACCCGCGGTGACGACCGCGTCATTCATCGCCACGGCCTGGAACACCGCGTCGGGCATCGGCGCAGCGTTGTCGCCCCACTCCGGGCTGCCCGCCGGGTAAACCTGAACATCCAACACCACTCGCTCACTGGTCCGGCACTGCCCGCCGATGACGGCGTCCCAATGGGCCTTGACACTGTCGATCGTGAACTCCGCCAGGAACCCAAGCTTGCCGAAGTTGATCCCAAGCAGCGGCACGTCCAGGTCGATCGTGGCCCGTGCCTGGGACAAGAACGTGCCGTCACCGCCGAACACCAACGCCAGGTCCGCCGCCGGCAGCGTTTCTACCATCTCACGCGACACCTCGGCGGTATCGACCTGGGCCACGATCTCGGCCCGCTCGTTGAGCCATGGCTCGAATCCGCGCAGGGCCTGGGGCACATGCTCCTTGCCGCGGTTGGCGAGGATCAGCACGCGCGGCCTGGCCGGCAGGGACTGGGATCGGGCTTGGGCGTCTGGCATGGCGACAGTTATACCCCCTGCCGTTTAGTCAGGGCAACAACATAGTGTTGACTGGCCTCGATTTAGCCGATGATACAGGGTCGTCCTACGGGCCCTTCGCGCTAGTAGGTTCTGGACCCGACCGCCCGAGTCCGCCCACGGTTGGCCTGTGAATAGCCTCACCCCCAAACACCCTGACGAGTCCAAATCCACGTGTTAGCACTGACGTTCGACGGCAGCCAGGCGCAGGTTGAATCAAGCCGGACCGCCCCCGTGCCCGCTCCGGGCGACGCACTGATCCGCCCCACCCGCATGGGTATCTGCGCCACCGACCTGGAGTTGTGCAAAGGCTACATGGATTTCACCGGCGTGCTCGGGCACGAGTTCGTCGGGGTGGTCGAATCGGTCGCCGATCGCAAGGACAACAAGTGGGTCGGCAAGCGCGTCGTCGGGACGATCAACTGCGTCTGCGGCAAGTGCGACATGTGCAAGGCCGGCCTCCGCGAGCACTGCCGGGACAGGACCGTCTTAGGGATCGCCGGCCGCGACGGCTGCTTCGCCGAGCAATTCACCCTACCGGTGTGGAACCTGATCGAGGTCCCTGACAACATAGACGACGACCACGCGGTCTTCACCGAGCCCCTGGCGGCGGCGTATCAGATCCTGCGCCAACTCACCGTCGAGGGCCGACCCTACATCACCGTCTTGGGCGACGGCCGGTTGGGCTTGCTCTGTGCCCAGGTGATGAGCCAGCTCAACGCCACCGTACGCTGCGTCGGCAAGCACACCGAGAAACTCCATCTCTGTGAGAAATGGGGCGTCAAGCACCGCCTCCTCGAAGACGTCGGCCTGCGCAACGACCAGGACATCGTCGTCGACTGCACCGGCTCACCCAGCGGGTTCACCACCGCGCTGGGCATGGTCCGGCCTCGCGGCACGATCGTGATGAAAACCACCGTCGCTGCGCAAGCTCAAAAAGAGCCCACCGACCTGGCACCGCTGGTCATCAACGAGATCAACCTGATCGGCAGCCGCTGCGGCCCGTTTAGCGAGGCGATCGCCGCGTTATCCAGTGAAAATATCGATGTATTAAGCCTGATCAGCCGCCGTGCCAAGCTCGCCGACGCCGCCGATGCACTTAAGACCGCGGCCAAGTCGGATGTCATCAAGGTGCTGCTGGAGCCGTGACTTCCGTTACGACCGGCTCGCCGAGCACGCCCGTCAGAAGCATCAACGCTACCACCACCGCCACCGCGATCCGGTAGTAACCAAACACCGCCATCCCGTGGTTCTTAAGGTAGTTGACCATCCACCGGATCGCGATCACCGCCGAGATAAAGGCGAACAGAAATCCTAAAAACATCTCCAGCGGGCCGTAGGCGTCCAGCATCACCCGCCCGTGCTTCAGCCCGTCATAGCACGTCGCCGCCCCCAGCGTGACCACACCCAGCAGGAAGCTGAACTCGACCGCCGCGGCAAGACTCAAACCCGCCAGCACACCCGCCACGATCGTCACCAGGCTCCGGGAAACACCCGGCCACATCGCGACGCACTGGACAAACCCGATGACCAACGCCATGCGCCAGGTCATCTCCATCAGCGTAAGCCCCTCGCGCGGTGTCCCGTCGTTGCGCCGACCACGCCAGTGGTCCGTGACCAGGATCGCTACACCGCCGACAACCCACGCCGCGATTACCGGCTTGGTCCCGAACAGGTGTGCCTTGATCTGTTCATTGAATAACAGCCCGATCACCGCCGCCGGCATAAAGCCCGCAAGCACGTTGATCGACAAACGAAGCCCCGAGGGGTCGCGGCCAAGCAACCCCCCCGCCATCTGCTTCACGCGCCCCGCATACAAACCCAAAACCGCCACGATCGCCCCGGCCTGGATGCAGATCGCATACGCATCGGCCGCCTCCTTCGCCGATGCCGACCCCGTCGCCAGCCCCAGCAGCTCCTGGACCACCAGCAGGTGCCCCGTCGAACTGACCGGCAGGTATTCCGTGAGCCCCTCGACGATCCCCAACAATATCGCTTGCCACCAGGTCATCAAAACTCCAGAATCATGACATTCTTACGCCAAGTACGATATTCTCTATCGGTTAAGGCAGCATTAAATACTCAGTGGTATTGCAATTAGGTCCATACAAGCCCCACATTGCCTCAGACGGCCCGGCGTGCTAATATCTGTTAATCCGGATATATGGATGAATACATGAGCCTCTTTACTGACCAACTCGAAAACCGCGTGCTATTCCTCGACGGCGCGATGGGCACCAGTATCCACCAGCACGACCTGGACCTGGTCAAGGACTACCTGGACAAGGAAAACTGCACCGAGATCCTGGTGCAGACCCGCCCGGAGGTGATCCAACAGATCCACGAATCGTTCCTGGCCATCGGTGCCGACGCTGTCGAGACGGACACGTTCGGAGCCAACAAGCTGGTGTTCGCCGAGTTCGATCTGGTCGAGCAGACCCGTGAGCTGAACAAGGTCGCCGCCGAGGTGGCCCGCGCCGCCTGTGACAACCATTCGACCAAAGACAAGCCGCGCTTCGTCGTGGGTTCGATAGGCCCGGGGACCAAGCTGGTGACCCTTGGCAACACCGACTGGGACACGATGCACGCCAGCTACCTCGAGCAGTGCCGCGGACTTCTCGATGGCGGGATCGATGTCTTTCTGATCGAAACCGCCCAGGACATCTTGCAGGTCAAGTGCGTCATCAACGCCTGCGTCGAGGCGCTCAAGGAACGCAATCAAACCGTGGCCGATGTGCCGATCATGGTACAGGTCACGATCGAGCAGTTCGGCACCACGTTGATCGGGACCGATATCGCAGGTGTCGCCGCGGCGCTGCGTGACCTGCCGATCCTTTCGCTTGGGATGAACTGCGCCACCGGCCCCGCGGAGATGGCGGAACATGTCAACTACCTCGCCAGGCACTGGCCCGGCAAGCTCAGCCTGCTGCCCAACGCCGGGCTGCCGACGCTCGTCGACGGGCGGACTGAATACCCCCTGGGCCCCGAACCCTTCGCCAAGAAGGTCGCTGAATACGTCGAGTCCTGCGGGATCAATATCGTCGGCGGATGCTGTGGCACGACACCTGAGCATATCGCCAAACTCGTCGAGGTCGTCGGCGACCGCGCTCCAACCAGTGTGGCCAAGGAGCCCTGGAAGCCCGCGGTCTCTTCGCTGATGGGCGCGGTCGAGTACCGCCAGGATCTGTCGATCCTCAATATCGGCGAGCGGACCAACGCCTCGGGTTCGCGGAAGTTCAAGCGCTTACTGGAAGAGGAGAACTGGGACGAGATCATGAGCCTGGCGCGCGAGATGGTGCGTGAGGGCTCGCACGTGATCGATGTCAACGTCGACTACGCCGGGCGGGACAACGCCAAGGACATGGACCAGGTCGTCGGCCTACTTGTCCAGCAGGTCAACGCCCCCCTGATGCTCGACTCGACCCAGCCCGCGACCATCGAGGCCGGGCTCAAGCGGGCGGGCGGCAAGTGCATCATCAACTCCGCCAACCTCGAGGACGGCGAAGACAAGTTCGCCCTGATGTGCCGGCTCGCCAAGACCTACGGCACCGGGCTGGTGCTTGGCACCATCGATGAAGACCCCGAGGAAGCGATGGCGCGTACCGCCGACCGCAAGCTGTCGATCGCCCAGCGGATGTACAAGCTGGCCACCGAACAGCACGGGCTTACCCCCGGCGATTTGATGTTCGACCCGCTGGTGTTGCCGATCTCGACCGGGATGGAGAAGGATCGCCGCAGCGCCCTGGAAACCATCGAGGGCACGCGCCGGATCGCCGAGGCGTTCCCCGACAGCCAGATCACCTGCGGGCTCAGCAACGTCAGCTTCGGTCTGAACCCCGCTGCGCGTCAGGTGCTCAACAGTGTCTTCCTGCACGAACTGGTCGAGGCCGGTCTGACCAGCGCGATCCTACACGTCACCAAGATCCTGCCCAAGACACGGATCGAGGATGCGCAATGGGCCGCCGCGTTGGAGCTGATTTATAACCGCGCCCCAGTCGAAGCGGTGACATTGACAGACGGCACCAAGACCACCGACCCGCTGCAGATCTTCATCGACCTGTTCCCCGATGGGTCCGAGGCGCAGTCCACCAAGCAGGACATCGCTGAATTACCCCTGGAAGAGCGTCTGCAGAAGCACATCATCGACGGCGAGAAAAAGGCCCTGTCCGACACCCTCGACGAGGCGATGAAGAAGTACCCGCCGTTGGAAATCGTCAACGACCACCTGCTGGCGGGGATGAAGGTCGTCGGCGAGCTGTTCGGGTCCGGGCAGATGCAGTTGCCGTTCGTGCTGCAATCGGCCGAGGTGATGAAGATGGCGGTCGCGCACCTCGAACCTCACATGGAGAAGAACACTTCCGGGGGCAAGGGCACGATCGTGTTGGCGACCGTCAAGGGCGACGTCCACGACATCGGCAAGAACCTGGTGGACATCATCCTGACCAACAACGGCTACACCGTGCATAACATCGGGATCAAGCAGCCGATCAACAACATCGTCGATAAGTGGAAAGAAACCCAGGCCGATGCGATCGGCCTTTCGGGCCTGCTGGTCAAGTCTGTGATGGTGATGGAGGACAACCTCCGCGAGCTGAACGACCAGGGCATCGGTGTCCCGATGCTCTTAGGCGGCGCCGCGCTGAGCAAGCACTACTGCGACAGCCACCTCAGAGAGGTGTACGACGGCAGCGTGTACCACGGCAAGGACGCCTTCGAGGGCCTGCGGATCATGGACCTGCTGAAGTCTGGCAAGTCAGACGACCTGGATTCCGAGATCGAGGCGAGGCTATCAAAGCGCGCCGAAAGCGAACAAAAAGCCCAGGCTCAGAAAGCACGCGCTCAATCCGCCGCCAAGACGGAGGCCGGTTCGCCGGCCGTCTCCACGGCGGACCGTTCCGCTGTCACTAACGACGTCATCACCCCCACCGCCCCCTTCCTCGGCAGCCGCGTTATCGACCACATCGACCTGGACCAGGTCTACCCGTTCATCAACAAGGTCGCCCTGTTCCGCGGCCAGTGGCAGCTCAAGAAGGGCAAAAAGACCGACGCCGAATACCAGCAGCAACTCGAAGACGAAGTCGAACCGCTGTTCGACAAGCTCAAGCAGCAACTCAAGGGCGACGGCGTCCTCCAGCCGAAGGTGGTCTACGGCTACTACCCATGCAACAGCGACGGCGACGACCTTGTCGTCTATGACGCAGACGACCACGACAAAGAGGTCGAGCGCTTCCGCTTCCCACGGCAGGACGGCCGCAAACACCTGTGCATCAGTGATTTCTTCAAACCGATCGGCCCCGGCGGGAAAGACGTGCTGGGCTTGTCCTGCGTGACCGTCGGGCCCAGGGCCAGTGAGGTCACCGCAAAGCTCTTCGCAGACGACAACTACACCGACTACCTCTACACCCACGGCCTGAGCGTCGAGACCGCCGAGGCCCTGGCCGAACTCTGGCACAAACGCATGAGGCAGGAACTGGGGATCGACGGCGACGACGCCCCCAATACACGTGACCTCTTCACCCAGAAGTACCGCGGCTCACGATACAGCTTCGGCTACCCCGCCTGCCCCGAGATGTCTGATCAGGACAAGCTGTTCCGCCTGCTGGACCCGTCACGCATCGGCTGCAAACTCACTGAGAACTGGCAGATCGACCCGGAGCAGTCGACCAGTGCGATCATTGTGCATCATCCGGAGGCGAAGTACTTCAACGTGTGAGCGGGGATGGGTGCCGCTTGGCTATGCCCGGCTAAATCAAGATCTCGTCGTAGATGCGCTTGAAGTTCTGGCCAAATATCTTGGCAAGATGATCTTCCTTGAAACCTCTCCCCAGCAGGGCTTCCGCCACATTCCCCCAACGTTCGTAACAGCGCAGAGACGGACCGCACTCATATATGTCGGCCTTGTTCAATCCATCCAGCATGCTGTCCGATGAGACACCGACATGATTCATACCGATCCGTCGGACCACATGCTCGACGTGACCGGCGAAGTCATCGGCGGTCGCCTTGCCCTCAAGCACCAGGAAGCAATTGATCGCCGTTACACCGACAACACCCCCTGTCGCCGCGAT
>JAJDCV010000090.1 GCA_029260675.1 Phycisphaeraceae bacterium | reverse complement strand
CCCCCCACCCCCTGAATCCGAACCCAAAGCGCACAGCGGCGGAAACTTCCGTCCGTTTTTCCTGCGCGGGTTGGCGATCCTGCTGCCGACGGTGCTGACGATCTGGCTGCTGATCGCGGCGTACCAGTTTGTGCAGGAGCGTATCGCCGGTCCGATCAATGAGGGCGTGCGGTCCCTGGTTGTGAATTTCTCGCCTTTGCCGGCGGCCAGCGACGCGGACTACGACGAGGCGGCCGAGTCGCTGACCGGTGCGCAGAAAGACACCTGGAGCGTCGTGGACGACGACCTGCGGCGGAGCTTCGGCAGCGAGTACACGGCCACCAAACGGATCGAGCACCGGCGGAACTGGATGCGATCGCAGTTGGAGATCGAGCATTCGGTGCGTACCGCGGTGGTTCAGCGGTGGTGGTATTCGTATACGGTGGGGACCTGGGCGGTGATGGACCTGATCGGGCTGGTGATCGCGATCATCCTGATCTACATCGTCGGCTGGCTGGTCGGCAGCTTCATCGGTCGTCGGCTGTACCACAAGGGCGAGGAGCTGATCCACCGGGTGCCGGTGATCCGCAGCATCTACCCGTCGATCAAGCAGGTGACGGACTTTTTCGTGGGCGCGAAGTCGGGCCCGCAGTTCAGCGCGGTGGTGGCGGTGGAATATCCGCGCAAGGGGCTGTGGTCGGTCGGCCTGGTGACCGGGGAGACGATGTCCAA
The DNA here is from genome assembly GCA_029260675.1 of Phycisphaeraceae bacterium. GTDB lineage: Bacteria > Planctomycetota > Phycisphaerae > Phycisphaerales > Phycisphaeraceae > JAJRRS01. The sequence continues at coordinate 12,130 of JAJDCV010000090.1, read as the reverse complement.
CATCCAGCAACGGGCGGGGCAACCCTGCCTGACGGTGTTCATCCCCTCCAGCCCCACGCCGTTCACGGGATACGTCATCACGGTGCCCAAGGCGGACACGATCGATTTACCCATTACAATAGAAGAGGCGATCAAGTTCGCGGTCTCGGGCGGGGTGCTGATCCCCCCCAGCCAGCAGATCACCGGCAGCGGTCCGAAGCTGTTTAAAGACCCACAGGACACAGCGGGGGGCGAAGGCGGGCAGGAATCGGGCGGGCAGGAGCCTGAGGCACCCCAGGCGGACGACACCGAATAACCAACGGAGAACGACATGGAGATTATCGTCAGCGGCAAGCACCTGGAGATCACCGAACCGATCCGCGCGTATGCGCTGGACAAGGCCGGGAAGCTGTCGAAGTTTTTCGATCACATCCAGTCCGTCGAGGTCATCGCTGACAAGGGCCAGGGCACACAGTTTGAGATCGAGATGATCGCCCACGTCGGTCGGCACGACCCGTTTATCGCGACGACGCAGGGCGACGACCTGTACGCCACGATCGATCAGACCCAGAGCAAACTGGAACGGCAGCTGGCCGACCATAAGCAGAAGGTCAAGAACCACAAGCACAACCCCGAGCGCTAACCCCCTTGCACACCACGGTAGCACCCCCGGATACCCCCCCGGAAACACCCGCTGCCCACAAGACAAAGGCCCACCCGATGAAGCTGCTGGATTTTGTACTCACCGACGCCCTGGTCCCCGAACTCAAGGCCACCGACCGCGACGACGTGATCGCCGAGCTGGTTGACGCGGTCGTGGGCGCCAAGGGGATCCCCAAGAACCTGCGTGACACCCTGGTCAAAGAGATCATCGGCCGGGAGAAGCACGGGTCGACCGGGTTCGGCAAGGGGGTCGCGGTCCCCCACGTCAAGCACGAGAAGATCAAGAAGATGGTCGCGGCGATCGGGGTCAGCCAGCAGGGCGTTGACTTCAACGCGCTGGACAAGGCCCCGGTTTACTCGGTGGTGCTGCTGCTTTCGCCGGTGGACAAGCCCGATGCGCACCTCCAGGCGATGGAGAACATCTTCTCGAACCTGCAGAAGGACAACTTCCGCCGGTTCCTTCGGCAGGCGACGACCGCCGACGCGATCAAGGATCTGCTGCACGAAGCGGACACCCAGCAACTGGCCTGACCGCGGGCAGGACGCCCAAACGATCCCCGCCCGAACACCCCATACGCACCCCCCGCCCGAGGACGACCTTGGATTCCGCATCGACGCAAGTCACGATCATCAACAAGCTGGGCCTGCACGCCCGGCCGGCGATGTCGTTCGTCGATACGGCCAGCTCGTTCACCAGCGACATCAAGGTGACCAAGGACGGGCAGACCGTCGACGGCAAGAGCATCATGCAGCTGATGATGTTGGCGGCCCCGAAGGGATCAGAACTATCGATCAACGCCGAGGGCCCCGACGCCGAGACCGCGGTTGAGGCGCTGGTGAAGCTGGTCAAGAGTAAGTTTGACGAGGAGTGAGATCGGGGATCGGGAAATCATATTCTCTTACGCCGACTCAGGGCGTAGCGAAGGGTCGGGTTGCTTCATATGATTTTGCGTTTGACCGGCGCGGCCGGGCCCCTGTTCGTATACGGCAAGGTGTACACCTGTATACATGCTATTTGTCTTCACCGGGCACGGCGATCTGCGATCGCCCGCTAAACGTGCATACCCTGATTTCCGTCTATGAGCGCCCCGTTACGGCAATTCTTCGGATCGTGGGTGATCCTTGACCGGTGCGCGCCTTGCGCGGATGGCTCGGCGGTACACCCAGGCGCCCGGCGCGGACAGGGCATAGATCACGAAACCGGCGGCGAGTGTTTCCTGCAGGCGGACGACCAGCAGCAGCCCGATGATGACGGCCTTTGCGACCGTGCCGAACGGCGCCCGGCCGCGGACGTAGCGGTTCATCAGGTGGACGTAGCGGAATCGGCTGACCATCGCCAGGGCGGCCAGCAGGCTGATGAAGACCATCGCCACGGCGGCGGCGCGGACCAGCATGTGGTCCGGGGGGTAATGCACCAGGAAGCTCTGGTGCAGCAGGATCAGGCTGGCGACGGTGCCCGCTGCGCCGGGCGAGGGCAGGCCCTTGAACAGGCTGTGCGAGGCCTCCCCCGAGTGTGCCGACGCCTCGATGTTGAACCGCGCCAGCCGTAACGCGACACAAGCGATATAGATGCAGGCGACCACGATCGCCAGGCGGTCGAAGAGGATGTTCCCGCCGGGCTGAAACTCCGAGACAAACGGCGCACGCACGCCGATCAACTGAACCACCATAAACGCCGGGGCGACCCCGAAGGTGACCATGTCGGCCATGGAATCCAGCTGCGCGCCTAAGTCGCTGACGCTGTCGGTGAGCTTGGCGACCCGGCCGTCCAGCCCGTCCATCGCCAGGCCCAGGAAGACAAACGCCGCCGCCATCGTCAGCGGGGACCAGCCAAACGGCAACGGGGCCTCCCCCGCCGCCATCACCCGTGATGCGAAAAAGATCGAACCAAACCCGCACAACAGGTTCGCCAACGTGAACATCGTCGGCAGCACGGCGATCCCACGCCGGGCCACCCTGCCGGGCAGCTTGCCACGCCGGGGGTCGCGGCCGTGCTCGTCACGGGTCCGCTGCTCTTCCTGGTCCACTAATCGGTAAGGCATCGGGGTATCTTACCGGGTTTTGCCCCACCCCCGCGCTGGGGTATCCTTTGCGTCATGCCATCGATCCCGCCTAAGCCCGCTCCCCGTGCCGCAGCGACCTTGCCAGGAGGCGATTCCAGGCTGGCCGCGCTGGCGGTTTTTGCCGCCAGTGCCGCGGTCCTGGTGGTTGCTTTTGTGCTCACACCCAGCCCCAACGGGGTCGGGACGCATGAGGCGATGGGTTTGCCGGCCTGCGGGCTGCTGCGGACATCCGGGATCCCCTGTGCGACCTGCGGGATGACGACCAGCTTCAGCTACGCGGCCCACGGGGATCTGCTTACTTCATTCATCAACCAACCGGCCGGGGCGGTGCTGGCGCTGCTCACGGCGATGGCGGCGGTGCTCTCGGGGTACGCGCTGATGACGGGGATGAGCCTGGCGCCGATCGGCGCGGCGCTGTGGCGGCCGAGGGTCGTGGTCATCGCCGGGGCCCTGCTGTTGATCGCATGGGGATACAAGATCGTAGTCATCACCGGGTGGTTCGGAGCCAGCGTATGAAAAGTCAGAGGAGCCGGGTTTATGTGTGGCTGATGTTGGCATCGGTGTGCCTGTCGTCGGCCGGCTGCGGGCCGTGGCCGACCGAAACACAGACCGTCGATGTGACAGCCGAGTACCTGGGGCTGGCGGACCAGCGGTTGGCCGTGATGGTCGCGGCGGACAGTCACATGCTCAGCAGCTACCCCGACGCCCCGCTGCATATCTGCAAGACCATCACCGCGCGGATCGCGAATCACGTGCCCGGCGTGACCACGACCATCCCGGATCAGGTCCTCAAGTTTCAGGCCGCCAACCCGTACTGGATGAACATGCGCTACGGCGACCTGGCCAAAAAGATGGGGGTCGACAAGATCGTGCTGATCGACCTGGTCGAGTACCAGACCCACGAGCCGGGCAACGCGCACATCTGGCAGGGCCTGGTCACCGCGAACCTGGGCGTGATCGACGCCGACGCGCCGGACCCCGACAACTTCGTCTACTACAACACCGTGTCCGTGCGGTTCCCCGAAACCAGCAGCGTCGGGATCATCGACGCGGACGATGAAACGATCCAGCTGGGGATGGTGGTGCTGTTCGCCCGCAAGGGCGGCGGGTTGTTTTACGACCACCAGATCGAGGTCAATGATTGAAACAGCAGACCGCAAGTAGACCGGGCCGACCCGTCGGGTTGGCGGCGCTTCTGTTGGCTGTGCTATCCGTCGCGGGCTGCCAGGAGCCGGGGTTCCTCGCGCACGTCATCGCCGGCCCCGATCAGGTCAAAGCACTTCACACCCTGGAGCTGGTCCCGACGCTGGTGATTGTCGACGACCCGCGCAACGCGCTGGGCGACCCGAACTACCCGGCTGTGGTCGGCGCGAACGTGGGGCATCACCTGAAAGAAAACCAGGTGCTGGAAGCTCCGTTGATCGTGTCCCAGGACCATCTGTCCGCGCTGGCGGTGCGGTTGGGCGACCGCTACCCGACGACGCCGATCGATCGGATTGGGTCTCGCCTCCATGCCGAGCAGGTCATCCACGTGCTGGTGCGTTCGGTGAGTATGCAGGTCGCCGGCGCGTACTACCACCCGACGGCCATGGTCGAGGTGAAGGTGATCGACGCCGGGACCGGTGCCCGGCTGTTCCCCAAGGCCGGGGAATACACCGACCCGCAAGCCACCCCGCCGGGCCTGAATTTTTCGATCGAACTGAGACACCAGACGATAGACACAAACCGCAGGCACGCGCCTTCCATGCTGGCGAGGAGCCTGGCCGAGCGTATCGGCCTGGAAGTTGCGCAGGTCTTCTACGATCACGTACCGCCCGAAGATTCGTCTGTTAAATGACCGCAGCGGTAAGTCTTGTCACGCCCAGGGCAGCCCCCCGCCGATGCCGACCCTCCACCTGATCGACGCCGACAGTTCACAGGCATGCCCCGCGGTGATGTCAATCATTCACCGGTCTATCCATGCAACCCCCAACGGCGACCGGCTCCTGCTGCTTGGGGGGCAACCGCTACAGAACCTGGCGCGTCAGGCCGGCATTGGGGATACACACCGGATCCGCGTCCCGTTCGGCAAGGCCTACCTCGGGCAGCGCAAGATCAAAGACTGGCTGCACACGCAGCCTCGCTTTAGTGCCGCGTACTGCTGGTCGGTCGACGCGCTGCAAGCGGCCGTGGCCGCGTTCAGTCAAGCGCCGATACGGCTGTCGCTGGTTCACACACCCACCCCATCGAAACTCAAACACCTCAGGCGGATGATCGACAATCGCCGCGCCGGCCCGATACGGGTACACGTTTGCACGGACACGCTGCGCAACCGCCTGGGCACAGCCGGCATCCGCGCAGAGGTTGATTCAACGCTCAGTGTATTCACTGAACACCCGCCGGCTCCCCCACCGTCGACCGATGATCTCCGCAACGATTGGGGGGCGTGTGATCCAAGCCGGCGAGTGGTTGCGCTGTTAAGCGATCACCCGTCCCAGGTCGACGCGGCGCAGGCGGCGGCCATCGCCGTCCTGGCCGGTGCGTCGCTCAGCGACGGCCGGGGCAACCCCCAGACGATCACACTGCTGATGCACCCGGACCAACTGAACCGTCGGCGTGCCCAGCTGTTCCTGGCGGATCAGTCGGCGGGCCACCGCGTCGTACAAGATGCCCGGATGCATTGTCCGTGGTTGATCTTGCATGGATGCGATGCTGCGCTGGCGCTGGACGTGGATGCCGGGGGCTTGAGTCTGCGTTGGGCGTTGGGTCTGGGTGTGCCGGTCATCGCTTCGGCCAACGGCCCGGCGGGTGAGCTGACCGGCGGGGAGGCGGGGCTGGCACTTTCGCCATCAAACGCCCACAAAGACCTGGCCCACCTGCTGCATGTTGCCTTGAGCCGCCCCGCCGTCACGGCCGAACGCTGCGGTGAAATCTACTGACATCTGGTGGGAAAGCCGTGCGCTGACCGCTATCATTCATCCGTGAGTGAATCCTCATTCCCCGGCCCCGACACACTCTGCGAAGACTGCGGCTATGCGCTGAAAGGTCTTTCAGCAGAGGGTAACTGCCCGGAGTGTGGCTTGGCCATCGCGGCGTCTTCGCCGGACCTGCGCGTGGGCCCAGGCGAGGGGAATCAGGTGGATCTGAACCTGGTGCGACGGCCTAGAACGTTTTTCCGACGCATGTCGGTAGGCGGTTCTAACGCGCCCGCCCGGTGGTTCATGTTGAAAATGATATTGCTGATTGGCTTGTGTTGGTTGCTCTGGGACTCAGCGATAGGTTCCTGGTCTCTGGAAGCCGATCTGTTCGAGGCCGGTCTACTGGTGGCGGGCCTCTATTTATTGAGCTACGTGGAGGTGTTGGGTGTGATTTTTTTTGGCCGACGCCGGGGCTGGCGTGTGCCCTTTGCGTTGGCCGAGCGCGTGGTTTGTTACGCGTGTGTAGGCTGGATGCCGGCGGCGATTCTGATGGGACTTACGCTGGATCGGTATATGGCTGGCGATATCGATCGGTGGATGCACCGCCTGCTGGGCGTCTGGGGCACCTGGCAATCTATCGAGATGATGGTTCTGATCGGGTGCGTGGCGATGTTATGGTTCGAAATGCTTGTCTGGATAGGGGTTAGGCAAACTAAGCACGCCAATGCTCATACCCGGGCCGAAGAGTCCGATAACACGGTGAGCCAAGGTGCATCGCCTGTGGAAACTTGACGGCTGGAGCGCCGCGGGGATAAAATCACAGGATACATGACTTTGAGCCGGTCGGGATCATTGTATTTCGACCCCCTCAAAGAGGCGGCGCAGCCGCCTGTAAGTTCCGTGTGATCGCCGTGTTAAACGGCGTTAACCGGCACGATCCGGGCAGGTAAGTTTCAGCCCGCATCGGCGACCGATCAACCGCTTGGGTTTGTGTAAGCAGGCCCACCGGCCGCTTGTTACGACAGGCGGGATAGATTTATGACGCTCCACCGCAATGCCTTTGAAGTTCGGATCATCCCACAGCACCGGGGCCACCGCGGGGACTGGGGGCAGGGACGCGCAGATGTCCACGCCCGACAAGCCCGCTTCAAACGATACGGGCAACACCCGCAACCGCCCTCCACCGCTGTGACAGGACAGACCCTCTGACCTGTGATCCGACCGCCGGCCCCGGAGCCCGATCGGTCGCCATGACGAGCTGATCCCCGCGACGTTAAGCGTCTGCGGATTGCCTTGTGATCGTGCCCTAACCACCCGGCAAGGTGTGCGTAATCTCGCACCGAAGCCGGCATAAAGGGCTCGATAAGTGAACACCATCATTCTGCTGGCACAAGACCCCGGCGGCGGCAACGGCTGGCTGCTGTACGGCCTGGTCGGGCTTATCCTCGGCATCGTCGCAACCGTGATCCTCCGCAAGTTCCTGGGCGTGCAGATCCTCACCCAGAGCCGGCGCCAGGCCCAGGACCTGCTGGACAAGGCCCAGAGCGAGGCCCAGACACTCAAGAAACAGGCCGAACTCGACGGGCTCAACGAGCTGGCCAAGCGGCGAGAGAGCTTCGAAAAGGAAATCAACGGGCAGCGCAACGAGATCAAGGAAGCCGAACGCCGCCTGACCAAGCGCGAAGACAACCTGGACCGCAAGCTGGACACCCTGACCACCAAGGAAAAATACCTCGACGAGATGGACGCGGGCGTCAAGAAGCGCGAGGTCCAGTTGGCCGGCAAACAGGACGAGCTGAACGCCCTGATCACCGAGCGTAAAGAGCTGATCGAGGCCGCCCGCCGGGAGCAGAAGCAGACGCTGCTGCGGATCGCGAACCTGTCCGAAGAAGAGGCCAAGCGGGAATCACTCAAGGCGGTGGAAAACGAGTGCCAGCACGAGGCCGGGCAACTGGTGAGACAGATCACCGAGCGGGCCGAGGAAGAAGCGAAAGACACCGCGCTGAAGATCACGCTCCAGGCGATCCAGCGCTACGCCTCGGAACACACCGCCGACTCGACCGTCAACGCGATCGCGATCCCGTCAGATGACATGAAGGGCCGGGTCATCGGGCGTGAAGGCAGGAACATCCGCGCGTTCGAGAAATCGACCGGCGTGGATGTGATCGTCGACGACACACCCGGCGTGATCGTGGTGTCCTGCTTCGACCCGGTCCGCCGGGCCATCGCCGCGGAGACGATGCACAAGCTCCTGGAAGACGGGCGGATCCACCCCACGCGGATCGAAGAGATCACCTCGCAGGTGACCAAAGATATCAATCAGCGGATCGTGAAGTACGGCAAGGACGCGTGCATCGAGGCCAACATCCAGGGCCTGCACCCCAAGCTCTCGGAAACCATGGGCCGGCTGTACTACCGGACCAGCTACGGGCAGAACATCCTGCGCCACTCGATGGAGGCCGCGTACCTCTGCCAGGTCATCGCCGATGAGTTGGGACTCGACGGCGAGCTGGCGCGGCGTTGTGGTTTCCTGCACGACATCGGCAAGGCGCTGGACCACGAGGCCGAGGGCGGGCACCCGCAGATCGGGATGGACTTCGCCAAGAAATTCGGCGAAAAAGAAGCGGTCCTCAACGCGATCGGCGGGCACCACAACGACATCCCCTCGACCACGCCCTACACCCCGATCGTCATGGCCGCCGACGCTATTAGTGGCGCACGCCCCGGCGCACGGCGTGAGACGCTGGACCGCTACGTCAAGCGGCTGGAACAACTCGAAGCGATCGCCACCGACATGAAGGGCGTAAAGAACGCCTACGCCATCCAGGCCGGCCGAGAGGTCCGCGTGATCGTCGATCCGGACAACGTCGACGACACCAACTGCAGCTACATCGCACGCGACATCGCCAAACGCATCAGCGACGAGATGACCTTCCCCGGCGAGATCCGCGTGACGGTGCTAAGAGAGATGCGGACGATCGAGTACGCGAAGTAAAAAAGTCACCGCCGGTATTGACGGCGCAGCGGCAGCAGGCCTAGAAGACCCAACACAGCCAGCGTCCCGGTCTCGGGAACGGCGGCCGGCGGCGTACCGGCGTTCCAGTTGCCCAGCACAACGTTCAAGTCGGCAATCCCGATATAGCCGTCACCAGACCAGTCTGCCAGTGGATCGGCAGGGGGAACCGTCTGGTTCCACGCACCGAGCACCCTGTTTAGCTCAGCAATTCCGAAGAAGCCACCTCCTCCGCAGAGAGGGTCTTCAGGGAAGCAGTCGTCGGCGTCCTGATCGGATGTGTCACTGGCGGACAGCGGCGGCGGCGTGCCGTTGTTCCAATTGCCCAGCACGATGTTCAGGTCATCGATCCCGACGAAGCCATCCCCGGACGCGTCACCCGCAAAGTGATCGCCCGGCGTCACGTCTTGATTCCAGTTGCCCAGCACCAGATTCAACTCCACAATCCCGATGAAGCCGTCACAGCCGTTATCGAAGGCGCCGTTGTCTGGACAAAGTGTGCCCGCCGGCTGCGCGAAGGATGGTGACGCAGCGATCAATAGCCCAACCGCAACGACGGCGATGAGTGTCAAACGCATTGCTGCCTCCCTAGAAATAGTGCTCCACAGATGCCCTGGACCGGGTCGATCATAACCACACCGCCTCTCCCAAACAATATGTTTTCGATTTTTATGGCTTGCGGTACTGGGGCTAAGTGTGCGAAAATGGGCGGCAGGTTCCAGGGATGGCCTTAACGGGAGGACACCTCATGCGATGCCCGGAATGTAACGCGTTGATGGAAGAAGGATTGCTGCCTGTGTCCGGCGGGATGCACTGGCTGCACGGGCGGACGCCAGGCGGGGGCGGGTTGGCCGAGGACGTGCCCGGGACCCACGCGGTGATGCGGCCGAATCGCATGGAGGGCTACCGCTGCAAGAAGTGCCACCTGATTTTGTTCCGCTACGGCGAGTCCTGGGACGCGAACAAGAAGGCGCAGATGCTCGCGGCGGCGGAAGAGGCGGAAGCCGGATCGGACGCAGCCGATGATGCAGAGTGAAACGCATCGACACACCTTTTTTCTAGCCGCCGTATGACATACGGCGGGCCTGCGGGGCGTCGCCCCGCAGCTATCAAAGATTGCGTTTACTAACGTCGAATGTTGTAACCGTAGCAAACGTACCATGATGTTCAGTGATACGTGCCGTATCATGTCTGCATGGGTAAACCACTGATTATTTTGGGAAGCTCGGCGCGTGCGGCGGCTAAGTCGGCGGTGGCGGCGGGGTTTGAGCCGTGGTGTGTGGATCGGCGGGGGGACCGTGATCTGCGTGAACTCGTTGGGGGTGCCGGTGGGGTGCGGGTGATTGAAGGGGAAGATTATCCGCGTGGGATCCTTAAGCTATTGGACGATGCGCCCAGTGATGCGAAGGTGTTGCTGGCCGGGGGGCTGGACGGGGAGGTGGACCTGCTTAAGGCGATCGGGTTTGAGCACGAGTTTCTAAGCTCGCCGCCCGAGGCGGTTCGGAAGGTGCGTTGGCCGACGGCGTTGGCGACGATCCCCAAGACGCCTGGGCTGAAGCGTTGCCAGACGGTGACGACGATCTCGTTTATGCGTCGGCTGTGGCGGTTGGCGTTCGGGTCGTTTGGGAAGACCAAGTACCTTTTAAAACCACAGAACTCCTACGGCGGTCAGGACATCCACTGGTGGCACCCGGGCAGTCCGATCGATGCGACGCATTACCTGCAACAACATGTGCGCGGGATGCCGATCAGCGCGGTGTATCACTGCGACGGGTGGTCGTCGATTTTGTTGGGGGCGACCGAGCAGCTGATCGGGGAGCCATGTTTCGGCGCGAGTGAGTTCGCGTACTGCGGTTCGATCGGGCCGTTGCAGGTTTCCGAGGCGACGCGTGAGACGATGTCGCATCTGGGGGTGGTGCTGACGCAGCGGTTTGATCTGCGCGGGGTGTTCGGGGTGGACCTGGTCATGGATTTCAAGGGCAATCTCTGGCCGGTGGAGGTGAACCCGCGTTACACAGCGAGCGTGGAGTTGGTCGAGAAGATCACGGGGGTGCATGCGCTTAGCCCCACCGATGGCTCGCGCAAAGGCAAGCCGGGCCGTGCCGCGGCGCAAGGCAAGGCGGTGGTGTACGCCAAGCAGGCCGGGGCGGTGCCGGACCTTTATGAAGTATTCAGCAAGGATCAGGTCGCCGACGTGCCGGAGGCGGGCAAATCGCTGCGTCAAGGCGCGGCGGTTTGCACGGTGTTTGCGTCGGGATCGTCGCGGGACGATTGCTTTAACAAGCTCAAGTCGATGGCGGAGCTTGTGTACGGCGCGATGAAAGAAAAATAAATCGCCTGTTTATTCGGCCGCGACCCCGCCGAACCTGCGTTTACGGCTGGCGAAGGCTTGCAGGGCCTTGTGTAGTTCAGGGAGATCAAACTCGGGCCAGCGGACGTCGGTTACGTAGAGTTCGGCGTAGCTGATCTGCCAGAGCAGGTAGTTGCTTAGGCGCATCTCCCCGGCGGTGCGGATCAGCAGGTCAGGGTCAGGGAGGCCGGCGGTATAGAGGTGGTTGCTGAAGAGCTTTTCATCGATGGCGTCGGGGTGGAGTGAGCCGTCTTTGATCTTGTGTGCGATGGCGCGGACCGCGTCGGTGATCTCGGTGCGCGAGCCGTAGTTCAGCGCCAGCGCCAGGGTCAGGCCGGTGTTGTCTTTTGTGAGTTCGACGGTCTGGTCGAGTTCGTCGAGGACCTGTTGCGGCAGCCCTTCACGTCGGCCGATCTGCACGAAGCGGATGTTGTTTTTGTGCAGCTCGCCGCGTTCGGCGATGAGGTACTCGACGTAAAGACCCATGAGGAAGTCGATCTCGTCCTGTGAGCGTGTCCAGTTTTCGGTGGAGAAGCTGTAGAGGGTCAGGACCTCAAGGCCGAGTTCGGCGCACTCGGTGACCAGGGGACGTATGCGTTCGCCGCCAGTGCGGTGGCCGAAGGTCCGGTCCTTGCCCTGGGCCTGGGCCCATCGGCCGTTGCCGTCCATGATGATGGCGACGTGGCGCGGGAGGGGGGAGATGGGGGATGGGGGATTTGGGATGGGGGATGGTTCAGATGTGTTCGTGCTAGACATGATTCCACCGCCTTCTTTCCATCCACCATCCACAATCTACCATCACACATCTCTTAACACGGTCTGGTCACGTCTTGGGCCAACGCTGACCATGGCGACGGGGACGCCGACGTGTTGTTCGATCCGTTTGATATATGCCCGGGCGTTTTCGGGCAGGTCGTCGAACCTTCGGCAGCCGTCGATGGCTTGCTCGAACCCGGGGACGGTTTCGTACACCGGCTCCAGGGTATCCAGTACGCCGGCGTCGGCGGGGAAGTTCGTCAGCGTCTTGCCGTTGTGCCGGTAACCGGTGCAGAGTTTCAGTTCGGGGAGGCCCGAGAGGACGTCCATGAGCATCAGCGCGATGCCGGTCGCGCCGCTGAGTGTGGCGGTGTATTTCAGTGCGACCAGGTCGAGCCAGCCGACACGG
>JAJDCV010000089.1 GCA_029260675.1 Phycisphaeraceae bacterium | reverse complement strand
TTGGGGTGGCAGCGGCTGGTCAGCAGGACATAGAAAAGATTGTGTGTGGGGTCGATCCAGTAGGCGGTGCCGGTCCAGCCGGTGTGGCCGAAGGAGGATTCGGGGTCGAAGATGGCGCCGCGGGCGGACTTTTCGCTGGTGTGGGTGCTGAAGCCGTAGGTGCGCCAGCCGTTGTCATCACCGTCGAGAGGACGGGGGGTGGTCATGGTGTTGACGGTTTGTTCGGAGAGGACGCGGACGCCGTCGAGTTGGCCGTTATTTAAGAGCATCCGACAGTAGCGGGCGAGGTCATCGGCGGTGGAAAACAGCCCGGCGTGTCCGGCAACGCCGCCGAGGCGGTAGGCGCGGGGGTCGTGGACCTCGGCGAGGCGCCACTGGTCGTCGATGAACTCGGTCGGGGCGCATCGGCCGGCCAATTCACCCGTCGGCTTGAAGGTGGTGTCGTTCATCTTTAGTGGCGTGAAGATTTCTTCCTTGGCGAAGACATCGACTGATCGCCCGTCGATGGCCTGGACCAGCTCGCCCAGGACGATGAAGCCGACGTCGGTGTACTTGTAAGTCACACCTACTTCATATCGGGTGGGCAGGGCGTGGATGCGGTCGATCATTTCCTGGCGTGTGCCGACGTAGTCTTTCAGGGAGTTGTCGGGGGTAAGCCCGCCGCGGTGCAGGAGCAGTTGTTTAACGGTGATGCCTTGCTTGCCGTTCTGGGCGAAGGCGGGGATGTGTTGGGCGATCCGGTCGTCGAGCTTGAGCTTGCCGCGTTCGATCAGGAGCATGATGCTGGTGGCGGTGGCGGTGGGCTTGGTCAGTGACGCCATGTCGAAGACGGTGTCAAGGGTCATGGGGATGGGTTCGGGCTTGAGTGCCCGGTGGCCATAGGCTTTTTTGTAGAAGACGCCGTCGGCATTGCCGACCAGCAGGACGGCCCCGGGGACCTCGCCGCGGTCGATGGCGGCCTGGACGACGGCGTCGACCCCAGCCAGGCCGACAACTGCCATATCAGGCTCCGCCGGGGCCCGCTGATGGGGGCCGGTCATGACACACCCCATAGCCAGCCCCAAGACGGCGGCGAACGGTAATCTGAATAAAGTGCTCATGGCCCGATCATAGCTGGGGCCCCCGGTGTCATCCAAATACTGTGGCTTGGGGGATAACGGTTGAACTTTCTTCGCCGGGTGGTACATTTCTAGTGTCCGTGGAGGCGAGGCGGCTGGGCTCGGCGGGCTGAGCGGCATTTTATCGGACACCGGCCGTTCGCCGTAGGGGTGTGGTATATGGGACAAGAACCAACAACCAGTCGGGTGCGTGTGCTGTTTGTGAGCGACCACTTCGGGCACGCCGGGGGCGTGATCCACGGGGCGACGCGGTATTTCCTGAGCGTGCTGCCGAGGCTGAGCGGTCTTGATGTCGAGTTGTCGGTCGCGTTCCTGCGTGAGGCGCACCCGGAGGCGGCCCGATTAAGGGACATGGGTGTTCAGCCGGTGTTCTTCGGCCGGGCCAAGTGGAACCCGGTGACGGTTTGGGACGTCTGGCGTATGGTCAGGCGGGAGCGTATCGATGTGATCCACGCGGCGGGGATGAAGGGGATCCTCACCGCGCGTCTGGCCGGTCGTCTGGCGGGTGTGCCAGTAATTGCCCATCTGCACGACTACATGCCGGTGCCGTCGATGCTGGCCAGGCCGTTGCGTTGGACAAGCGGCATGGCGGCGCACACGCTGGCGGTGTCAGGGGAGGTCGCGTCGTTCGCCAAAGAAACCTTGGCCATCGACCCGAACCGGACCGAGGTGCTGGCCAACGGGATGGTGATCGACGAGATCGAGAAGACGCCCGAGGAGGCCGGCGTGGCTTTCCGCGAGCGTGTGGGGCTCCCGGCGGACGCGAAGGTGATCGGGATCATCGGTCGGCTGGTGCCGGTGAAGGGCCACGATGCACTGCTGCGTGCGATGCCGGGCGTGCTCGCCAAGGAGCCCAGCGCGAGGCTGCTGATCGTCGGTGACGGGCCGGAGAGAAAGTCACTTGAAGAGCGGGCGCAGGGGCTTGGTCTAAACGGTTACGTCTTCTTCGCCGGGCAGGTGACGGACGTGTACGCGGCGATTAAGGCGATGGACCTGTGTGCGATGCCCTCGCTGAGTGAGGGCCTGCCGTATGCGTTGCTGGAGGCGATGGCGATGGGCAAGCCGGTGGTTGCCTCCGCGGTGGGCGGTCTCGCGGAGACGCTTGTGCACTGCGAGAACGGCGTGCTGGTCAGGCCCAACGACGCGCAGGCGCTGACCAAAGCGCTGATCTCGGTGATGACGGATAAGCTGCTGGCCGACACGATCGTCAAGGGGGCAAGGGCGGCGGTGGTGACGTTTGATATCACCCATCACATCGACCGCCTGGTAACGATCTACCTCGCCCTGGCGGCGGGCGAGCCGGTCCCGGCCCGGGTCGATGAAGTAACGAACAGCGCGGCGGTGTCGTGTGACGACGTGACCCACACGGCAAAAGCCCAACCGATCGAGACACCTTAGCGCATGGACCCGGGCATTGAGTAATCCATTGACCGCGATCGGGAACTCCTGGCGCAAGAATTGGCCGGAGGTTCATTGCGGGCTGACCGGGGGGCTGCCGCGGTTTCTGTTTTCCAGGAACCCAAAGCCCTGCGACCCGGGGGTGCCGGTGTTCTGCTACCACGTGGTCAGCGCGGATATCTTCCGAGACGACCTTTCGTTTCTAAAACACAACGGCTACACGACACTCACCGCCGATGCACTACTTGACCATCTGGAAGGACGTCAAGCGGCACCGCCTAAGAGCGTGGTGCTGACATTCGACGACGGGCACGCCAACCTGCACGACACCGTGTTCCCCCTGCTGTGCGAGTTCGGATGCAAGGCGGTGGCGTTCGTGGTCCCGGCCCTGCACCGCGATGACAACGGGCCCGGTGACAACCCGGCGGTCGGTCTTTGCACCTGGCCGCAGATCCGGGAGATGCACGACAGTGGTGCGATCGACTTCCAGGCGCACACGAACAGCCACCGGTACATCCCTGACTGGCCCCGGGCGGTGCCGTTGGCGGGTGTGGACCCGGGACTGGTTGAGCGCCGCCGGCCCGAACCCACCGGGCTGGTTGAAGACCTTGGCGGATCGAAGGCGGAACTGGAGCTTCGGCTGGAGAAGGCCGTGCAACACCTGGCGTTCCCGCAGTACAACGGGACCGACCAGGCGATCCGGGACGCAAGGGAACTGGGATACCGGGGGTTCTTCTGGGGCGTCCTCCCGGGCAGGCCGGTGAACTACCCCGGCGATCCGGCCGACCCTATTGTCCGGGTCAGCGGTGAATTTGTCAGGCGTCTGCCGGGCGTTAGGCGGGCCACGCTTGGGCAGATCCTGAAATCTCGATACGGGAAACGATTCGCTGGGCCGAGTCCCTGATACTAAATCGTGTGCCATGACCGCCACTGTCACTACCCCCGACCCGCGAGCCGAGACCGGCTACCGCCTGCGGGTCTACACCAACCAGGATGACTGGGCCGGGCTCGCCGACGCGTGGCGAGACCTGGAATCGCGCGACAGCCGGGCGAGGGTTTTCCAAACGTTTACCTGGTTGTCTCACCTCTGGCGGCTGGATCAAGGGGCCGGGACACAGTTGCGGCTGGCCGCGGTGCATCAGCCGGACGGCCGGCTGGCGGCACTGGCACCGATGATGATCCAACGGCGCCTGGGCCCGGTCGGCGTGCGCGTGATGCGGTTCGTCGGGCAGGGGCAGAGCGATTTCCAGGATATTTTGCTGGCCGATGACTGTGACTGGGGAACCGCGTTGGCTCAGATCGCGCGGTGGCTGGATGCCGTGCGGACTGACTGCGACAGAGTCGATCTGATCAACCTGCCGGAGGGGTCGCACCTGCTGGAGCACCGGGACGAGTTGTTCCCATCCACGCCAGGTTGGTCACGGGATGACCGGGAAGACGATGTCGTGCGTTGGGTACCCGGGGGCGACGGGTTCGCCGGCTTCGAATCAGGTCTGGGCAAACGGACACGGAAAAACCTGCGCAACCAGTGGCGGCGTGTTATCGAGTTGGACGGTGCCAGCGTCAAAACACTCACAAGCTCGCGTGAGGCGGACACGGCGATCACCGATCTGATGACGTTGCACCAGGCCCGGCAACACAACCGGGGGCAGCGTGGGTTATTCCGCAGCCGGGCGCGGGTGGAAGTTTTTACGACACTGTTCAAGGAGATGCTCGACCGGGGCACCCTGCGGCTGATCACCCTGCACGCCCTGGGGGAATGCCAGACCGTCGTGACCTTGCTGCACTTCAATGCCACCTCGATCGCGTACACCCTCGGCTGGCGTGAGTGCCCGCAGATGAAGCGGTACAGCCTCGGCAGACTCTTTCTCTACAAGGCCGCGGAATACGGGCTGGACGACCTTGCCGCCGGGGAGTTCAACCTGGGGGTCGGCGGGGAGGATTACAAGGCCTGGTTCACGAAACGGACCCGCCCGATCCACCGGCTGACCCGCCGGCGACACGGGTTGCGTTCGAGGCTGTATGATCTTCATGAACGCATGCTTGCTTTCGCTTATCACAACGCCCTGATCCAGCGGCTGTACTTCGCCCTGCGTCCAAGATAAGAGGCCGACCCTTTGACCGACCCGAACGTCCAGCCGAGCACCGGGCCCAGCAGTACCAAGAAAATGCGATCCCGGGTCTTCGCTGTGCTTCGCGTGGTGGTCAGCGTCGGGCTGCTTGTGGCCGTGGTCCGGGGTATGGGGTTAGAGGAAACGATGGACGCCCTGCGCAGCACGAGCCTGCCGTGGGTGTTGGCGGTCCTGGCGCTGATGTTCGTCGGTGTGCTGCATTCCGCGTACAAGTGGCAGATCCTGCTGCGGCACACGGACAGCTCGGTGAAGTTCTGGCCGTTGTTCAGGATCATCTACGTCAGCTATTTCGTGGGGATGTTCCTGCCCGGTGCGGTCGGGATCGAGCTGGTGCGGATGTACGGGCTGGCCAAGCATACGTCCAACCTGGCGATGTCGTTTACATCGATCCTGATGGACCGGCTGCTTGGGCTCACGGGGCTGACGCTGATGATCCTGTTGGGGGTGTTCATCCAGGGGCGGTCGACGATCCCGGGGATCGAGTACTGGGCGGCCGGGGCGCTGGCGTTGATCCTCGCGGGGTGGCTGGCGATTATGAACCGCGGGTTCCGCAGGCTCACCGACAAGATCCTCTCGCCCCCGATCCTGGCGATGGTCCGCGACAAGCAGACCAAGATCTACGCCAGCCTGGACACCTACCGCAACCGCCCGGGGCTGCTGGCCTGGGCGATGCTGCAGTCGCTGCTGTACAACGTGCAGCGGATCGCGGTGTGTTACGTGGCCGGGCTGGCCGTGGGGATGGAGGTGTCGGTCACGGCGTACATCATCACCGTCCCGGTGGTTACGTTCGCGATGCTGATCCCGATCTCCATCTCCGGCTGGGGCGTGCGTGAATTGCTGTTCGTCCAGATGCTCACGCTCTACGGCGCCGACGGGGACAAGGCGCTGGCGATGTCGCTGCTGGTGGGCGTGCTGGGCACGGTCTCCATCATCCCCGGTGTCTGGTTCTGCATCCAGGGCCTGGGCCAGGCTCGCGCCGCGGCCCGGACTCAACAACCCCGCCAAGGGCAGGCGGAGCCGATCACACCCGCCGACCCCGCGCCGTGATCTTGTATCTACCTGGGTTGATGGCTTTTCGCCAACAGAATTAATCCGAACTGTTCTTACGGGAATACGCAGCGTGGCCGCGGCGGCTAAACACGGCCCGTTACCGCCCCACCGCTGCCCGCTGAATCTTAATCAGCTTGCGGATGCCCTTGCCGGCAAGATCCAGTAGCGCATCCAGTTCGTCGCGGCTGAACGTGCCCTTCTCGCCGGTGCCCTGCACCTCGATGAAGTCGCACTTGTGGTTCATCGCGACGTTCATGTCGACCTCGGCCCGGACGTCCAACGGGTAATCCAGGTCCAGCGTCGCTTTCCCGTCGATCACGCCCACGCTCACCGCCGCGACCGGCCCAATCAGCGGGTTCTTCTTGATAAGTCCCTTTTTCTGCGCAACCCCGATGGCTTGTGCCAGCGCGACCCACGCCCCGGTGATCGACGCGGTGCGGGTCCCGCCGTCGGCGACAACCACGTCGCAGTCGCAGGTGATCGCGACGCCGGGCATTTTGTCCAGGTCCACAGCGGCACGCAGCACCCGCCCGATCAGCCGTTGGATCTCCGTCCCCCGAGAATCCGGCCCACGCCGTTTACGGTCCGGCGTCGAACCGGGCATCATGTTGTACTCGGCCGTCACCCACCCGCTGACATAGTTCCCCTCGTCGTCCCTGGGCAACCACTTCGGTGGGCTGGCGCTGATGCTCGCGGTGCAAAGGATC
Organism: Phycisphaeraceae bacterium; assembly: GCA_029260675.1. Lineage (GTDB taxonomy): Bacteria > Planctomycetota > Phycisphaerae > Phycisphaerales > Phycisphaeraceae > JAJRRS01. The sequence goes on along the minus strand of JAJDCV010000089.1, from coordinate 3,139 downwards.
TTGGTCTTGCCCATCTCGATCATCACCGAACCGGCGGCGGCGGTCGGGTAGCGTTTGATCGTGGTGGGACGGAGTTCGGAACGATTTCGTGTCTTGGTTTTGGTAGGCATGGGGAGGTAGTAACAGGATCAGCGCGTCATCGCAAACGTTATGCAAGTGACATCCGATCCCCCGGCAAAGCCGGGGGATGAGGGGAAGATTGTGTTGACGTCGCGCGGGGGTCCGTCAGCCCCCGGCTTCGCCGGGGGGTTTCTTCGGATGGATGCGTGTCCGTGTCATGGAATCACACGTTCATTCAGTTCCCCACCGACGGCAGGCCCGACAGCGCCATGGCGATCTCTTCCTTGGGGTAGTCGTAGTCCTTTAGTTCACCGGCGATGTAGGCCTGGTAGGCTCCCATGTCGAAGTGGCCGTGCCCGGAGAGGTTTAAGAGGATGACTTCGCTCTTGCCCTCTTGCTTGCAGCGTTCGGCTTCGCGGAAAGCACCGGCGACGGCGTGGTTGGCTTCCGGTGCCGGGAGGATGCCTTCGGCCTTGGCGAAACGGATGCCCGCGGCGAAGGCCTCGAGTTGTGGGATGCCGGTCGGTTCGCTTAGACCCTGGTCGACGACGTGCGAGACCAAGGGGGCCATGCCGTGGTAGCGCAGGCCGCCGGTGTGGATTGCCGGGGGGACGAAGGTCGAGCCGAGAGTGTGCATCTTGACCAGCGGTGTGAGGTGTGCGGTGTCGCCGAAATCGTAGGCGTACTTGCCACGGGTCAGCGACGGGCAGGCGTCGGGCTCGACTGCGAGGTAGCGCCGCTTTCGTCCGCCACGGAGCTGCTCACCCATGAAGGGGAAGGCGATGCCCGCGAAGTTTGAGCCGCCACCGGTGCAGCCGACGATCACGTCCGGGTCGTCCCCGGCCATCTCCATCTGCTTGATGCACTCCTGGCCGATCACGGTCTGGTGCAGCAGGACGTGGCTGAGCACGGAGCCCAGGGCGTACTTGGTATTGGGGTCTTGGGCCGCCATCTCGACGGCCTCACTGATCGCGATACCCAGGGAGCCGGGGCAATCCGGGTCGGCGGCGAGGATGGCTTTGCCTGACTCGGTTTCATTTGACGGGCTAGGCGTGCAGGTCGCACCGAAGCTCTCCATAAACGCCTTGCGGTAAGGCTTCTGCTGGGCGGAGCACTTGACCATGAAGACCTTGCACTCGATGTCGCCGATCATCGCGCAGGCCAAGGCCAACGACGAGCCCCACTGCCCGGCACCTGTTTCGGTGGTGAGCTTCTTGACGCCGGCCTGTTTGTTGTACCAGGCCTGGGGCAGCGCGGTGTTGGGCTTGTGCGACCCGGCCGGCGAGACGCCCTCGTACTTGTAGTAGATCTTGGCGGGGGTCTGAAGTTCTTTTTCAAGACGGCGGGCACGGAACAGCGGCGCGGGGCGCCAGGTCCTGTACATATCGCGCACCGGCTGGGGGATCTCGATGTCGCGTTCGGTGGTCACCTCCTGCTCGATCAACGCATCGGGGAAGATCGCCGCAAGATCCTCCGGCCCAGCGGGTTGGCCGGTCCCCGGGTGCAGGATCGGCGGCATGGGCGACGGCAGGTCGGCCTGGATGTTGTACCAGTGGGTGGGGATGTGAGTTTCGTCGAGCAGGTACTTGACTTGGTCGGTCATGGTCAGGGATCCAAAAAAGGGACGCGGATGAAAAGCTGAGTCGACGCCTGGCGGAACGGCCGGATCATGCCCTCACGAGCAGAAGACGTGCCCGCCCACTGACCCCCGGCCCCCCAAGAGGGTATAAATTTACCACCATTTGATCTTTTTTAAAAGCCCCGCCTTTGATTTAAGGCCCTGGAGCAGAAAAATGCGTTGCCGGACTTGCAATGGACCCGAACGATCGAATACCCTGCTCGCATGTATTAGGATAACACTATCTCATTTCTTCCGTACACGAGGAGGCTGTGGTGCAACGAAACTTCTTATCCGTCTTGGTGGTATGCCTGGTCCTGGTCGGTCTAGCAGCACAGGAAACACGGGCGCAGGCCCTGCCCTCGGTGAACCTGGGGCTCACCTCCTTCATGGACGGCGGCCCCCCCGCCGGGCCCGGGTGGTACTACCAGCAGTACGCCCAGATCTTCTCGTCCCACGTCTTCCGCGATGCCAAGGGCAACAAACTCGACTACGACGTCGATGTCTTCCTGAGCATGAACCAGTTCATCTACCAGTCCGACCAGCCCGTGCTGTTCGGAGGCAAGTGGGGGCTGGACCTGTTGATCCCCGTGGTGCACCTCGACGGCATGGGGACCGCCCCACCGCTTCGCGACAACGGCGGCGGGTTCGGCGACATCACCTTCGGCCCGTTCCTGCAGTGGGACCCGATCATGGGTGAGAATGGCCCGGTCTTCATGCACCGCTTCGAGTTCGACGTCATCTTCCCGACCGGCCACTACGACAACAACCGCGAGCTGAACCCCGGGGCCAACCACTATTCGCTGAACCCCTACTGGGCGGCGACCTGGTTCATCTGCCCGCAATGGACCGCGTCGACCCGTATCCACTACCTCTACAACTTCGAGAACGACGACCCGAACACCCGGCTGTTCCCCGGTGCCGACGACACCCAGGCCGGCGAAGCGATCCACGCAAACTTCTCCCTGGCCTACATGCTGATCCCCGACAAGTTTCGCATAGGGTTCAACGGGTACTTCCTAGAACAGATCTCTGATTCCAAGGTCGACGGCGTTCGTATGCGCGGCCGTGAAAGAGTCTTAGGCCTGGGCCCCGGTGCGGTCTGGCACATCTCCCAAGACGACCACGTGTTCTTCAACCTGTACTTCGAGACCGAAGTCGAGAACCGCCCGGAAGGCATCCGCGGCCAGGTGCGCTGGACACATCATTTTTAGAGCGGTTTCGAGATCGGGTTAGCGCATGGCGCGTGACTCACAAGGCATCCGATCCCCCGGCAAAGCCGGGGGCTGAGGGTAGATAGTGTAAACGTACCGCTGGGGCCCATCAGCCCCCGGCTTCGCCGGGGGATTGACCGGTGATTTTTTGGGTTCCCTTGGGACTGCCTTGGCATTGGTGCGCATGATGCGGCCATCAAACCACACGTTTGCCATCCACCACCCGACATCCTTTGTGCCGTGCGAT
>JAJDCV010000088.1 GCA_029260675.1 Phycisphaeraceae bacterium | reverse complement strand
TTCTGGATCCGGATGTTGGCTTCCCGGCTGAGCTTACGCTGCTCGAACTGGACCCAGACCTGGTAGTCCAGGGCGGCCTGCTCGTATTCTTCCTGGGCATCGGCGTAGGGCGGGGTCCCGGGGACCAGCATGTCCAGGTCCTGCTGCTTCTGGGCGATGTCCTTCTGCCGATCTTCGCTCTGCTGGGTGACGCGGGTGCGGACGGTCCCCATTTCGGCGTCGATCTGTTGCTTTTCTTTCAGCGTGTCGTAGATGCTGGCAAGGTCGACCACGGCGACGACGGTGGGCTCTCCGCTGAGGACGCCCTGGGCGTTGACGCCCACCAGCCCGACCACGAGGACAGCGAGGGCGACGGCGGCGAGCAGTAGGTTGCGTGTGTAGTGCATGGGATTCTCCATAAGTTGGTTGGCTGGCCTGACCCGGCTTGGGGCTGCCGCGGGTGTGTTCTATCACGGGGTGTATGCGGGGGCAAAAGTCGGTTGGATCGGCGGTGTCAGGGCGTCTACATCATACGAATCCTGGGCCGTGCTGGTTCACCCGATAAGGTTCGGCCAGGGGCCTTTGCGGGGATGATTAACGGAACGGCAGGTCCAGGCTGAAGCTGAGGACCTGGGTCTGGTCCCCGTCCTGCTTGACCAGGGGTGCCGCGATATCCAGGGCGAACGGCGCGGAGCCGAAGAACGGGATCTTGACACGAAGCCCGGTCCCGACGGAGACACGCCAGTCGTCGACGCCGGGGTCGTCGGTGAGGGTGCCCATGTCGGTGAAGAAGACAGCCCGGAGGACCTCGGAATAGATCGGGAAGTTGTATTCGACACCGGTGGTCAGGAGCCATTCCGCGCCGACCGCTTCGTCCCCGGGGGTGAGCGTGTCGGCCTGGATGCCCCGGGGCCCGACGCCGCGGAACTCGAACCCGCGGAACGAGCTCTGCCCGCCTAAGTAGAGCCGTTCGAAGAACGGGGCTTCGCCGTCTTCGGGGATGATTGAGGCTTTGACCCGCCAACTCAGGACGGTGCGCCGCCCGAAGAAGTCTTCGTCGACGGTCCAGAACTGCCGGAACTCGCTGGAGATCTTGGAGAAGTCGTAGTCACCACCGAAGGCACCGACCTGTTCGACGTTGAACTCCCAGCGGTTGCCCCGCGTGGGGAAGACCCGGCTGTCGGTGGTGTTGCGGATGACGCCGAACCCGATGCCGGTCAGGTCGCTTTCCCCCATGACGGCGAAGACATCAACGGGGGCCTCGGGGTCGATGGTGGAGATATCGACGCCGGTGACCCGCAGCGAGGTCGAGGCGGACCAGACGTCGCCGAAGCGTCGGCCGAAGGAGACGTTGCCGCCGGTGCGTTCCTCGTCGTAGTCGTCGAACTCGCGTTCGAAGAACGACAGGGACGAGCCGAAGGTGTAGTCGGTTTCCAGCAGCGAGGGCTCGCTGAAAGAGATCGAGTACCGGCTGACCTCATCGCCGGGCTGCAGCGACAGGGCGAAGGACTGTCCCGCCCCGCGGAAGGCCCGCCCGGAGAGGAACTCCTTGGGGGTCTGCGGGGTGTCGGTGATGTCGAAGTTGCGCTGACTCAGATCAATCGCGCCCAGCACGCCGGCGTCGGAGCTGATCCCGGCGCCGAAGCTGATCGATCCGGTGGTGGCTTCGGTGACATCGATCAGGACGTCGCGTGTGCCGTCATAGGGGTCACCCAGGATCGTGACCGTGCCCTCGCTGAACAGCCGGCCGTCGGCGAGCCGCCTGCGCGTGCGGTCGACCCCGGTGCGGTCGAAACGCCTGCCGGGGTCCATCCCGCGGACCTGGCGCAGCACGACCTTCTGCCGGGTCAGTTCGTTGCCCGTGATGCTGACTTTCCCGACGACCGAGGGGATGCCTTGTTCGATCGTGACGACCAGATCGACCAGGGCCTCGTTTTCGTGGGGCAGCGCGGAGGTGCCGACCCGGACATCGAGGAATCCCAGTTGGCCGTACAGGTCCTGCACCGTCTGGCTGGAGCGGGTGGCTTTGTCGGCGGTGTACACGTCGCCCGGCGACAGCAGCAGGTACTGACGCACCTGGGCGTCCGGTAGCAGCCGCTTTTCGCCTTCCTGCGGCGCCTGGATGCGGATCCGACTCACCAGGTATTGCTGGCCTTCCTCGATCAGGAAGACCACGACCGCGTCCTTTTCGTTGGGTGAAAGATCGATCCGCCTGCCGACCTGTGCATCGAGGAAACCCCGAGAGCGGTAGAAGTCGCGGACACCCGCCGAGTCCAGCTCCAACTGCTCGCGGTTGAGGTCACCCTTCTGCAGGATCGGGAAGTATTCCTTGCTGCGCAGCTTGCTCTTGAGTTGTTTGTGTGTGTAGCGGGTGTTGCCTTCGAACCGGATGCCTTTGATCTTAACCCTCGGGCCCTCGCGCACCCGGTAGATCAGGATGTTTGATTCTTTCAGCAATTCGCGGTCGATCGAGATGTCGGCGACGAAGTAGCCTTTGTTCTGGTACTCGGCGATGATCCGGTTGAGCCCCTGCTCGATCAGGTACGGGTCCGCCGGGTCACCCGGGCGCAGCAGCACCATGCCCAGGATCGTCTGGTCGATGATCGCCTTGTTCCCGACGACCTGGACGTCGGTCAGCAACGCCTGCTCGGAGACCACAAAAATCAGTGCGACCGAGCCATCGTCGATAGGCTCGACCCGGGCGGTGACTTTATCGAACCGGCCTAAGTGGGTCAGGCGGACGATGTCCAGCTCGACGGTGCGGGCGTCGTAGGGCTCACCGACCAGCGAACGGATCTGGTTACGGACCAGTTGCTCCGAGACGTTCTCAAGGCCATCCACCCGGACCTCCGAGATCGGTCGATCTTGCGGGTCGATCCCCTGGGCGTTAGCCCGATCGGTCGAATACAGCAGGCCGGTCAGGCCCACGATCAGCCCGAGGAGAACAGTGATATGCCGCTTGGGGGTCCAAATCAGATGAGGCTGGCCTGATCTTGAGCATCAACAGGGCACGGGCCGAGAGTGTAATCGAAAGCCGCCTGCATTGGCGAATAACCACGGTTTGTCGGCACCGCGACGGGGCTTGGCCCGGGGGCACCTTGAGGAAATCCGGTGGGGTGCTTCGACGTAAATTGTGGCCGGTTCGTCTGCTGCAGTTGTGATCGCTGCCTGATCGAACACTTGCCGCTATTGCGGGCGGGCCCTAAACTAGACCGTCCTGTGAGGGTGCCAGCCATGCCCGGATGACACCCGCCGAGCCGGGTCGGGACAGCCGGCCGCATCGAAACCGGTCAGCGCACCGGTACCGATCCGCCACGCCGGCTGTAACCGCTGTTATCAGCTTGATTTAGTTGAAATATCCGCCCCTGCGGACGACCGATGAGGCCTCGGACATGACCCCCGGAAAACCCACCGGCTATACCCCCGGACCCGACCCCGGGAATGATCAAGGAACCTCGATGACCTCAGCGACCACCGAGGACACGGTGAAACCCACGGCCAGTGAAAACCCGCCTACGCCGAAGCTGGTGGACATGCTCTACCAGATGATGCTGATCCGCCGATTCGAGGAGCGGACCATGCAGGCCTACCAGCAGGCCAAGATCGGCGGGTTCTGCCACATCTATATAGGCCAGGAAGCCACCGCCGTCGGCGCCGTCTCCGCCCTCAAAGACGACGACCCGATCATCACCGCCTACCGCGACCACGGCCACGCGCTCGCCCGGGGGATGCACCCCAACTACTGCATGGCTGAGATGTACGGCAAGGTCACCGGCTGCGCCAAGGGCAAGGGCGGGTCCATGCACATGTTCGACAAGCCCCACCACATGTACGGCGGGCACGCGATCGTCGGGGGGCAGTGCCCCTTGGGCGTCGGGCTCGCCTTCGCAACCCAGTACGAGAAGAAAAACAACGTCACCGTCTGCTTCTTCGGCGACGGCGCGATCAACCAGGGCGCGTTCCACGAGGCCATGAACCTCGCCGCTATCTGGAACCTGCCGATCCTCTTCGTCGTCGAGAACAACGGCTACTCGATGGGCACCGCCATCAACCGAGGCACCGCCGCCGCCGACAACCTCGGTGCCAAAGCCGCGGCCTACGGCATGCGCTACGCCGAGTGCGACGGCATGGACGTCCTGGACACCTACAAAGTCTTCAAGCGCGAGGGTGACCTCTCACGCGGCAGCACCAGCGACCAACTTGGCCTCGAACAAAATGGCGGCGGCCCCTGCTTTATCAACGCCAAGACCTACCGCTATCAGGGCCACTCGATGTCCGACCCGCAGAAGTACCGCAGCAAGGACGAGGTCAACGATAAGAAAGATAAGGACTGCATCAACACGCTCGTCGGGCACCTGATCGAGAACAAACTCGCCACGCAGGAACAGATCGACGAGCTCGACAAGAAAGCCAAGCAGGTCTCGCGCGACGCCATCAAGTACGCCGAGGAGTCGCCGGACCTGCCGATGTCCGAGAAGTTCACCGACATCTACGCCAACCCCTACGGCCCGCCATTCGTGAAGGGCGGTTTGCCGAAGATGATTACAGATAACAACTCCGGCGAGTAAGACGGGCCGGATTCAAAACCCAGAACAAAGAGCCATATGCAAACGATCCAGTACAGGGAAGCCCTCCGCGAAGCCATGCAGGAGGAGATGCGGCGCGACGACCGCGTCTTCCTCATGGGCGAGGAGGTCGCGCAGTACAACGGCGCTTACAAGGTCAGCCAGGGCATGCTCGACGAGTTCGGGCCCAGGCGCATCGTCGATTCGCCGATCAGCGAGACCGGGTTCTCAGGACTCGGTATCGGCGCGGCGATGTACGGCCTGCGCCCCATCATCGAGTTTATGAGCTGGTCGTTCTGCCTCGTCGCCGCCGACCAGATCATCAATAACGCACCGAAGATGCTGTACATGTCCGGCGGACAGTTCGGCTGCCCCGCCGTGTTCCGCGGCAACAACGGCGCGGGCGGGCAGCTCGGTTCGACCCACTCCTGGTGCGTCGAGTCGATGTTCTCTTCCGTGCCCGGCCTGAAGGTCGCGATCCCCTCAACGCCGCGCGACGCCAAGGGCCTGCTCAAAACCGCGATCCGCGACGAAGACCCGGTCTTCAACCTGGAAAGCGAACGCATGCTCGGCTTGGGCGCTCGCGGCGATAAAGACTTTTCCCGCTATATCAAGGACACCTGGGCCCCCCCGACCGTGAAAGAGGATGAGGATTTTACCATCCCCTTCGGTGTCGCCGACATCAAAAAACCCGGCAAGGATGTCACCATCGTCGCCGCGGGTAGGCCCGTCCACTTCGCGCTCGACGCAGCCGAGGAACTGGAAAAAGAAGGCATCGACTGCGAAGTGATCGACCCGCGCACCTACCGGCCGTTGGATATCGACACGATCGTCAAGAGCGTGCGCAAGACCAACTATTGTGTTGTCGTCGACCAGAGCTGGCCGTTCGCGTCGGTCGGCGCCGAGGTCGCCGCACAGGTCTACGAGCACGCGATGGACGACCTCGATAACAAGGTGATCCGCGTCAACAACGACGACATCCCCGCCCCCTACAACCGCACGCTTGAGCAGGAGATGCTGCCGAACACGAAGAAGATCATCGACGCGGTGCGTGCGGCGACGTACAACACCTGATACTGCGTTTAGCCGCCGCGGCCACGCGGCGCATCCCGGCGTGGCCGCCGGGGCTAAACATGTTATTGATCTGCGCTAGATTGTTTGTTCGATTCAGACTTCTCTTCAATCGGCCACAACTTCTCCTGCAGATCGCCGAAGGTAAACGTGATGTCGGGCTCGTCGTGGTAGGTCTCACCGGCTGAGTTCGTGCGCGTGATCCGCTCGCGTCCGCCGTCGTCCACACCGTCTTGGCCGATGCTGTAGATGATCGCGCCGCCTTCTTCGACGCGGTAGCACAGGGGTTGACCGTCCATCGGATCGACCGGCACTTCATTCAGAAACCCGGGCGCGAGGTCGGGCAACCGCCCGGGCAGCGTGCCGTGTTTCAGGT
>JAJDCV010000087.1 GCA_029260675.1 Phycisphaeraceae bacterium | reverse complement strand
GCAGTGGGGGCCGGCGTACATCGCGCGGGTGGGGCAGTATCTTGCTGACAGGGATTACCTTGATGAGAACGATCTGCGTGTGTTGATGAGCTGGATCATCGTCGGTGACCCGGAGTTGTCGGATGAAGCGTCCGTGAGTTTGTTGCAGCGAGCGGCGGCGAGGCGGATGGGCTTGGAGGACGGGGCGGGGATCCCTGAGTCGCTGGATTTCCTGTTGATTGAAGAAGGTGTTGAAGCCTCGTGGGAGGCGTATTTGTCTTCCCCGGCATGTGCCGAGCTGGTCGGTGAATGGGACGCCGAGGGGCTTGAGGAGACACCCGAGGCGGACGATCTTAATAATCGTGTGGCTAAGATGTTCATGGCCGCCATCGGGATGGAGTTTGAGATATTCAGCGTGCCTGACCAGGTGCAGCTGGTTCTGGACTGCGGGTCCGAGCCGATGGCAACCAACGGCGAGTGGGACGATGAGGCGCAGCGGGTCACTTGGAGCGGCCAGGTCCGCAAGCGGTTTGGGTTGCCGTTGTTTTTCTATGCGTGCTGGGCCGAGCCTGATGCGGCGTACCAGGAGGCGCACTTGGGGTCGGTGCTTCTTGAGGGTGAACCACTTGTGGAGATCGTTGCGTGGTACGCGGGTCTACCGGCGGAGTCGAGGGAGCGTTGGGATGGGTTTGTCGCGTCGCTGGCGGGTTTGGATTCGTCCGGGGAGCGTTTTGAGGCGGTGCGTGCCGCCGATGAGCGGGATGCGTCTGGTGAATTATCGTGGGGTTACACCCACCTGATCAAAGAGTTGGGGTTGGTGACGGAGTAGGTGCGGCTGTGTGGGGAGCCGGCCGTGGCCGGCCGGGCTAAACGGGGGCATCGATCAGGTGTTCAGCATTTTCGGGGTGGTTGAGATTAATAAACGGCGCCGCGCCCGGAGCGGCACGCGGCACCGCGAGTCGTACCGAGTTCGGCACGTGATAGCGGTGTGTGGCGGTGTTGCTGATCATTCGCCCTGCTTAAAGGTACGATTCATCCGGGGGTGGGGCCAATAAAAATGGGCCTGTTGTGGTCGATGTTGTTCGTGTTCGTTTTTTTGAATGGCGCTGGTGGACGCGGCAAGTCGCGTCGCTTCATAACAAACGCTTCATGTCAAAACGTTGCATCGGGTAGCGCCTTTACGGGGGCGTGGCGGATGTGTGGTTTGGATAGTGTCGGGCACGCTGAGCGCATAAAAAACCCGCGGGCCTTGGCCCACGGGCTTTACCAAAGGGTGGGTAATGCGTTCCCGTTGGCGGGTATATCAGTCGTACAGGGGGCTGATGGTGGTGGGGGCGACTTCTTCGAGTTGGAGGGTCGTCTCGATACGGAAGTTGGATTCGGTCGTGTGACGCTCCGCGAAGAAGAAGTCCAGTGTGTAGGTTCCGCCGGGCGTGAGCCCGAGGTCTTCAGCGGCGGAGTCGAGGTTGATCGACCGCTGCGCCTGGCCGTGTACGCCGCCGATGTCCACGGCGAGCACGCCGTTGATGAACACCCACACGTCATCGTCGCCGGTGAACGAGAAGACCATAGCCTCATCGCGATCGGCGGGGTCGGTGTAGGTGAACTCGGTGTGGATCTCGTAGGTGAAGTAGAAGTTGTGCGTGCCGGTGGAGACCGACTGTGAGTCGTTCCACCCGAGGTTATCCATGGGGAAGAAGTACTTCAGGTCGCCGGAGAGCTGCTTCTCGCGTGCGAAGGAGTAGACGCCGCCGGGGCCCTCTTGGCCGTTGTCCAGGGCGATGGTGTGTGGGACCGCGATGTTGACGCCGGGCACGTCGTTGAACCACTGGTTGAACGAATCGGGGCCGTCGATCATGCCGCGGTTGGGGTCCTGGTCGGTACGGAGCACGGGCTTGGCGTCCTGGCCGATCTGTGATTCGACCAGGTTGGCCTTGACGCCAAAGCTCTTGTTCGGGTATTGCATGTCCGGGTGGTCGACCTTGAAGTCGCGTAGCACGCCGGTCAGCTCGATGGTCTCGGCCTGCGCGGGCACGGCGATCATGCCCGCGGCCACGAGGGCACTGGTTAGGAATTTCTTAGTCATCATAAGCTCCTTTGCATTAGCCTAGGTATCGAGGCCTGTGTCATATTTACCCATCAGGGACCTGCTCTACACCGGGCCGGCCCACCCCATAAAATTAGTCACTTGAAAGGTATGATTCACGCGCGGCGTGGCAAGGTCCGATAGCGGTATTTTTTGATTATCGCACGGGGTACAGAAGGCACAGAACGCGCAGATGGACGGCGTGGTGTTACATGAAAACCGCACATGGCTTCACGAGCGCTTGTAGTCCATGCAAACCGGCCCACGTTCAAAGAACGTGGGCTTCATGGGTGCTGGGGATTGACTTGAAGCGTGCCCGCCGGTCTGGTCTATGCGGCTCAGTCGAGCTTACGCGGCATGGTGGAGGCGATGACGCGGATCGGGGGGAGCTCGGAGCCCTCGAGTGCGAGAGTGGCGTCGTCGTCGGCCTCGACGGTCATGTCGATCGAGCCTCGTTCCAGGACCAGCACGCCGTCGTTGTCGAATCGGCGGTGCGTGTAGAACTTGGCGTCGGTGACGCCGCCCATGATCGGCTGTGACTGCTGGGGCCCGCCGCCGACGGGGTCGATGATCAGCCACAGCTCGTTGGGGGTGGTGACGTGTGTGGCGTCGCGATATTCGATGCGGATCAGGTCGCCCTGGGGATTCAGGAGGGTGATGTAGTAGCTCTGGATGGTTTCATTGTCGGCGAGCAGGACGACGGGGGGTGTGTCGGTGGGGTCCTCCAGGAGCGGGCCGTGCGCGGTGCTGGTGCGCACGAGGGTGAGCAGGCGGTTGATGACCATGCGTGTGGCGGTCTGGGTGCTGGCGGTCTCGGCGGCGGCGGCGTAGGCCTGGAAACTGGCGTCGATGGCGACCATGGTGGCGGTCAGGAGCATGGCGGTAATCGCCAGGGAGACCAGCAGCTCGACCAGGGAGAGGCCGGCGTTGCGGGATCGCTGAGGTCTGAAGTCTGATTTCCGAATTCGTTTCATGGTAACGGTCTTTGTGTGATGTCGGCGTCGCCCTGATTCCATTCTCACGTCAGCAATCAGCCTTCTGAAACCAGAGATCCCTTACAGTCCGCCCTCGCGGTAGGTTGCCAGGGAGGGTGTGATGTCGATGTTGCCGAGGATGCCGTCGGGCAGTGGGAGCGTCGGGTCGTAGCGGACCTGTATGACGCCCAGGCCTGAGCCGGGGATCTCGGATTCCAGGTCGCCTGAGGCCTTGGAGAAGTACCCGAGCGTGGTGTTGAATTGGGGGCTGGTGTCGCCGAGGACGGGCCCGGTGTTGCTGACGGGCTCGAAGGTGGTCAGGAGCGTGCCGACGATCTTGACCTGGCCGCGCATATCCAGCAGGCCGGTGACGATGGTCCCGGAGAGCTCGACGGTTTCGAGCGAGTCTTCCGGCGCGATGAAGGTGCCCATCTCGACGGAGAAGTGCGGCGCCAGGAGGGTGCTGCGTCTGAAGAGCTTGATCTCGTCGGAGGTCAGGGGGCTCTCGAGGATGAAGCGGGTGGTCCCGGTGAAGGACAGCTTGTTGCGGACGTGGGTGTATTCGTTGGGCGACTGCGTGACGATCGAGCCGTTGAACGTGCAGTCGTCGAAACGGATGTTGTTAGCGACGGGCTTGGTGTCGGAGAGTTCGACGCCCTGGACCCAAGCGGTTCGGCCGGGGTGCTTGAGCGTGCCGTCGGCTTCCTGCATTCCGGCGTAGTTGAAGTTGGAGTCGATGTTGTCCACGTCGGTGTCGATGTAGGTGACGCCGACGAAGGTGCAGTTGCGGAACAGAGCGTTGGTGCCCTTGGGGATCAGGACGTTGTCGAAGGTTTTGTTTTCGTAGACCGGGCGGTCGTAGTACTCGTAGGGGTAGGCCGCGCCGAAGGGGACCTGCTCGGTGACGGTGCTTGAGGAGGCGCCTGCCTGGGCGGCGAAATCATTGGAGGCCATGGCCCTGAACGAGGAGACGTTGAAGTCCGAGGGCTCGAACTGGTGGACCGAGTCGGTGTCGGCGTTGAATGTCAGTGCGTCCTCGCCGAAGTCGGGGTGGACCGAACCTTCGAAGTAGTCCTGATACGCGCCCGCGACGCCGCCGGGGCCGTCGGGGTCGGCTGCGCCGTCTTCCCAGCCCTGCTTGTCGGCGGTGATGTAGACCTCGCCACGGATTTTTGCGTAGCGGTCGTACTCGTCGATGACACCGTCGCCGTAGCCCTGTCTGCTTGGGATGCCGAAGTTGTCGATCAGTTTGAGGAGTTGCTGGCGGTTGACGTCAGTGGTGGTGGGGTCGAGCTCGACGAGGCTGACCTGGAGGTCTGCGTTGGCGTCGAAGTGGGCCATGAAGAAGTCGTAGCCGTCGATGTACCCGTTCTGGTCGTAGTCGAACTGTGCGGGGTCGGTCATGCCGCTGATTTCGGCGGAGCTGGCGAGATTGATGCGGTTGTCGCCGTCGGTGTCGTTGGTAACCAGCGTATTACGGAAGAGGTCGAGGTCGGCGTCGAGCGCGGGGTCCAGGAGCCTAAAGTCGCTTTCCATCTGGATGGGGTGGCCGTTTTCGAGGTTGGTTTCCAGGAAGGTTGACCCGACGGGCCCGTCGATCATGACGTTTCGGCCGATCATGATCCGGCTCTTTGAGAGCACGGCGAAGCGGATCTTCTTCTCGATCTGGAAGTCGATGGATACGGACCGGAAGATGCGAGACCCGACGGGGCCGTCGCCCGCGGTGACGGTGATGCGGATCCAGCGAGAGTCCAGAGGCGCGAGGTTTGAGACCGGGGGATCCATGTCGCTGTAAGGCGACCGTGAGTAGATTGCGTTGTCGTAGTCTTCGTTTGCCAGTGGGTGCGGTTCGAAGGTTGCGCCGAACTGGGGTTGGCCGGGCCCGACGGGGATGTCCTGCACGATCAGTGTGGTTCCGACTTCGTAGGGAGGATTGCCCTGCTGATACTGGAAGTCGGCGGCGAGGAGATCCCGGAGTTGAGTGCGTGCGTCTGTCCAGAGGGTGTCTGCGAGTGCGGCGTCGATCTCGCCTTCACGGATCTTGATGCCGGCTGTCCCGGCGGTGGCGTCGCCCTGTGTGACCTGGTTGAGCCGGTAGATCATGAAGCGCATGCCGGTCTCTGCGGCGGCGAGCGATCGGTTGATTTTCAGCGAGGAGTCTGCGGTGGTGAGGTTGCCCTGCGAGACGATCGCCATGGCGGCGGCGAGCGATGAGAAGATCACCAGGAACATCATGGCCAGCACGGCGGCGGCGCCGCGGTCACGGTTTGTCGTGTGTATCGCGAATTTTTTACTGCCAGTCATCGTCAAACTCCGAGGCCTCCGGACTTAACGCGAATCGCTATAAACTCATGGCTTGCTTACTGCCCGATGACCCAGGAAAGCTGGGTGATCGTCTGTGCCGAAGGGTCGTTTGGGCCCTGGTAAAGCACATCGACGGTGAGTCGGAGCATGGGCGTGGTGCCCAGGGGGATCGGAGCGGTCGAGGCGATATCGTCTTCAAAGACGCTCACGACGGTGACGCTCTGTGACCAGCCGGGCATGTCGACGATCGGACGCCGAAGGGCGTCGATCGGAGGGTCGAAGGTCAGGCCTGGGAAGGTGACTCCACCGTCAGGTGAGACGCCGGCGAAGTCGTCCAGGTCGTCGTAGTCGTCGACGGTGGTTTCCCCGGGCTCGGGCCCGACGAAGGCCAGGCCGGTGATGGGGTCGAAGACCGGCAGGGGCAGGGTCAGCTCGCGGACCTCGTTGGCCAGGAGCATGGCGGTGCCGGTGCGTTGGGCCCAGTCGTTTTTCTGGTGGTAGGCCTGCTGCGCCCCGACGATGGCGAGGACGCCGGTGCCGACGATGACAGTGGTCAGCGCGGCCTCGATGAGGGTGAAGCCGGCGTCGCGGCGGCGCCGCGATGGGGGATGTGCGGTGGTGGATGGCAGATGGTTCATGGGCGTACCCGTAATTTCAATCGACAGTCTCAACCTCAACCCTACGATTGAATCCGATCACTTGGAAGTTACTCACACACTTACCGGACACTTCCGTGACTTCACAAACGTCACAACCCTTCTAATCCATCCCCCATCCGCGATGACCTATTTCACCAGTGTGGAGAGCTTGAAGATCGGTAGGATGATGGCCATGGCGATGAACCCGACGACCGAACCCATGAGGATGATCATGACCGGCTCGATCATGCTGGTGACGGTCTTGATGACCTCGCGTAGCTGTTTTGAGTAGAAGCTGGAGACCTCGTCGAGGACCTCGCCGAGCTTGCCGGACTCCTCGCCCGCGGAGATCATCTGGACGACGGCCTTGGGCAGGAGGTTGCTCTTGTTCAGGGGCATGGCGATTTTCTTACCCTGTTTGACGGAGGTATAGACGTTGCGCCAGAGCCTGCGGAACAGGCGGTTGCCGGAGATGTCGCCGGTGATGGCGAGTGTGTCGAGCATGGGGACGCCGGCGTTGACCAGCTCGCCCATGGTGTGCAGGCTTCGGCTGATGTACAGGGCGCGGAACATCCTCTGGAAGATCGGGAAGCGTAGCTTGGTGGCGTCGAACCACCAGCCGCCGGCCTCGGTCTTGATGAAGAAGAACAGCGCGCCGAATACGGCGACGATGCCCAGGACGACGGCCCACCACCAGTTGACCATGAACGACGAGAGGTTCATCAGGAAGATGGTCGGCCAGGGCATGGCGGCTTCCTTGCCCTCGAAGACGGCGGCGAACCGCGGGAGCACGAAGGTGAGCAGGAAGATCGTGACCACGACGGCGAGCCCACCGATCACGGCGGGGTAGATCATGGCGCCGATGACCATGGAGCGCGTCTCGATCTGTTGGGCGAGGTAGACGGCGATGCGTTCGAGCATCTGGCTGAAGCTGCCGGACATTTCCGATGCCCGGGTCATGTTGACGTACAGGGGGCCGAAGAGCTTGGGGTGTTTTTGTAGGGCCTCGGAGAACTGTTTGCCGGACTCGACGTC
>JAJDCV010000086.1 GCA_029260675.1 Phycisphaeraceae bacterium | reverse complement strand
CGTGAGAAGCCGACTTGAAACGCAAGTGTGACAGATGCGAACGACAGGCCACCCACCACTCGGTGGAGATTATTCAGGGCAAAAAAATCGAGAAGCACCTGTGCGATCAGCACGCCGCTGAGGAGGGGCTTGCGATCAAGTCGATCCACACGCCGATCAACGAGCTGCTCACGAACTTCGTCAAGATCCACAGCACCGATGAGCCTGATCGGCCGGCGCCCGGGGGGACGTGTGAGAGCTGCGGGTTGACGTTTGCACAGTTCCGTAAGGATTCGCTTCTGGGCTGCCCGGATTGTTACAAGGCTTTTGAGCAGCCGTTGTCGACGCTGCTGGAGCGGGCACATGAGGGCGGGACACACCACATCGGGAAGGTGCCCCGCCGTGCCGGTGCCGGCGAGCAGCGTCAGGCCATGCTGATGCGGATGCGCAAACAGCTCAACGCCGCGGTGGTCGGAGAAGACTACGAGCTAGCCGCACGTCTGCGGGACGACATCCACCGGTTCGAAGAGGAAACCAAGTGAGCCTGCATAACTACACCGACCACGCGGGCGAGTGGCTGCGTGGGACGGGGCCGCACAGCGATATCGTGATCTCCAGCCGGGTCCGGTTGGCGCGGAACATCGCGGGGTACCCGTTTGTCGCCCGTGCCAGCAGGCGACAGCGACATGAAGTCCTGTCGACCTGCAAGGAGCGGATCGTCAGCGACCGGCTTGCGCCGAATATCCTCTGGGTCGACCTGGCCCAAAGCCCGGCGCTGGATCGGCAGTTGCTGGTTGAACGGCACCTGATCAGCCGGCAGCACGCCAATGTCAGCGAGGATGCGCCCCGGGCCGTGGCGGTCGGGGCCGACGAGACGTTCGCGATCATGGTCAACGAGGAGGACCACCTGCGGATGCAGGTATTGCGCAGCGGGCTGCAGCTTGCCGAGGCGTTCGACCAGATCAACCGGATCGACGACATCCTCGAAGACCACATCGACTACGCCTACGCCCGTCGTTTTGGATACCTCACCGCCTGCCCGACCAACGTGGGCACGGGGCTGCGTGTCAGTGTGATGCTGCACCTGCCGGCGTTGAAGATCACCGGGGAGATCGACAAGGTCCGCCGGGCTGCGCGGGACATGCACCTGGCGGTGCGCGGGCTGTTCGGGGAAGGTTCCGAGGCGCACGGCGATCTGTACCAGATCTCCAATCAGACCACGCTGGGCAAGTCTGAGGAAGAGGTGCTGGCCGATTTCCAGAACACGATCGTGCCGCAGATCATCGCGTATGAGCAGCAGGCCAGGCAGGCCCTGATGCGTCACCGTGAGGCGGAGTTTGACGACAAGCTCTGGCGTGCGTGGGCGGTGCTGACCCACGCTCGGGTGATGGGGGGGGAAGAGGTTTTGTCGCTGCTGTCGCACCTGAGGCTTGCGGTGAATCTGGGGCGGATCAACCGGACGGATATCCGCACGATCAACGAGTTGTTCCTGCTGACTCAGTCGGGTCACCTCCAGAAGATCTCGGGTTGTGAGATGGACGCCCCGACCCGCCGCGCCGCCCGGGCCCGGCTGTTGCGGCAGCGTCTGGCCGGTGATGCCGAACATTCTTAGCCATGCGTACCAGAACCCCGCCTGCAGCCCGTATCCCAGCGGAGCTATAAAAAGGGCGATATTTCGTGCTGGCTAAAGGTCTTTTGATACGTCGGTTATCAATATCTATCCCCCGTCTATCCACATCCTGAGGCGTTCCATTTTATCCTTGCCCTCGGCCTTAGAATGCCTACACTGGATGTGCTGGACATGTCGTGGCGGGTCGTGCCGGGAGACGGGCAGGGTTAGGAGCTAAACAGATCAGGAGAACTATGGGCCTGCGCGAAGACATTATGAACGAGACCGTTTCCGAGCTGCCGCTTCGGCGTGCGCTGACGGTGCACGCCGAATTGTCGATTAATCAGGCGTGCGAGCTGATGCGTGAGAACAAGCTCGGCTGCGTGTTTGTGGTCGACGAACAAGACCGACCGCTGGGCAAGTTCACCGAGCGTCAGGTGCTCAAGCTCGTTTGCGATTGTGTGTCGTTGGATGAGCCTGTTGGCTCGCGCATGGTCCCGATCCCCGAGAGCGGGTGCGTGCGGATGGCCGATCCGGTGGTCAAGGTGCTTGAAGGCATGCAGCAGACCCGTTTGCGGTTCCTGTGTGTGGTGGATGGCGAGGGCAAGGTGGTTGCGCTGACGGGGCAGAAGGGGTTGATGGAATATTTCACGGAGCATTTCCCCAGGCAGATCAAGGTCCAGATGATGTCATCGAAGATGCACATGAATACGCGGGAGGGGGCTTAGCCATGGGACGCAAGCGCAACCCGGTCGAGCCCGGCGATTTTGAAGACCCGCTGAGTAACTACGACCCGCCGGCCTACGCCGATGAGTTGGAGCGTGTGCTCTGTGCGACCGAGGTGTCACAGATGCCGATCCGGCCGTTGGCGTATATCGAGAAGGACGCGACTGTTCAAGACGCGCTGGACACGATGTGCAAGTACGAGTGCTCCTGCGTGGTCGTTGAAGACGCCGGCCGGGCGGTGGGGATCTTCTCCGCGCGGGACGTGTTGAACAAAGTCGCCCACGACCCCGCCACACGTCCCATGCCGATCACCGAGTTTATGACACCGGACCCCCGGACGGTGTACGCCACCGATTGCCCGGCCAAGGCCCTGAACCTGATGGCTATCGGGGGGTTCCGCCATATCCCGGTGTTGGATGTCAACGATAAAGTCGTCGGCATGCTCGGGCCACGGCGGACCACCGAGTTCCTTCAGGAACACCTGATCTGAATCCGGGCTCATATACTTGGCCTGCTTTGAGTGCATCTACTTCCCGTCTGCGCGTTTCTGTCATCGCCACGCATGAATATGCGGGGGGCCGCGGATATGCATCCGCGGCTGTGATGGGTTGACACGCTATAGCTGACGTGAAGATGCGCTAGCGGTCTTTTATCATCGCGACCGCTTTATGCTGGGGGTTTGGCAGGGGCAGGTCGTCCAGATGGTCGAGTCTGCGCCAGACGCCGGATCGTGGACGCAGACGGCCCGACTTAATCGAGGCATGCCAGAGGTGAAACCGGATTGTCCGGTGGGTGGTCTGGTGTTTGAAAGAACCTGTCTGAGCTGCCTTGCGGGCTAACAGGCCGAAACGCGATTCGATCCAGGCGGTGAGTGATGAGGCGGTGGCCTTGATTGTCAGGTCTTCGGCGGTGGGTAGTTGCCACATGTTCGACCACAGCCCGTCGGCGGGGCGTTGCTCGAAGAGAAAGCGCCCGTTGCGTTCGATCGCGAGGATGTGGTGATGGACGGCCAAGGGGGCTTTGTGCCGAGCGGGGACGGGGACTTGCGAGACACGGTCGACAGCCAGTGCGCTGCATTCACGCGCCAGTGGGCAGTTTTCACAGGAGGGGTTGGCCTTTTTGCAGACCAGCGCCCCCAACTCCATCACGGCCTGATTGAAGTCGCCGGGTCTGCGTGTGGGCACCAACTCCTGGGCCAGGCCCCAAAGCGTCTTGCGTGTCTGGGGGGTGTCGATGGGCTGGTCGATCAGGAACAGCCTTGAGAACACCCGTGCGACATTGCCATCGAGGATCGGGGCCGGCCGGCCGAATGCGATCGAGGCGATGGCCCCGGCGGTGTACCGGCCCACACCCGGCAGGTTCAAGAGGTCCGGGACGTTGTCGGGCACCCGACCGCCGTGCTCCGCGATGATCGCCCGTGCCGCCGCGTGGAGGTTCCGGGCCCGGCGGTAGTAGCCCAGGCCCTGCCACTGCCGCAGGACGGCCTGTTCCTGGGCGTCGGCCAGGTCGCGGACCGTCGGGAATGCCTCGATGAAACGCAGGAAGTAGGCCAGCACCGTGGCGACCTGTGTCTGCTGGAGCATCGCTTCGCTGACCAGGACGTGGTAGGGGTTCGGTGGTTTGCCAGGCCCGGCGCGCCAGGGGAGCTCACGACGATGCTTGTCATACCACGCCAGCAGACGCCGACGGATCACGCGGGCTTGTTCAAGACCGCATGGGCGTGCGGTATGGGGTTCAATGGCTTGGATCGTTCGGGTCATGATGTCTGTTTTACAGGCTGTGGCCGTGAACGTCCGATCATAACAAGGCCCCGCCGCGAAGGCAGATGAGCGGGGCTGAAGTTAGACCGATCCGTATGAACCCCAGACAGGGCCGAACCGCATGGTAGCTTGCCGTCAGACGCTTTCCCCGGTCCGCGAATCGGTGACCCACAAGTTCCAGATCATGGGCCACGAAGGCTACCTGACGCTTGGGCTGTTCGACACCGGCCTACCCGGCGAGATGTTCATCAAGATGTCCAAGGAAGGCTCGACGCTCTCGGGGCTGATCCAGGCCTACTGCCGGGCCTTTTCGCTGGCGATCCAGTACGGGTTGCCGCTGAACGAGGCGTGCCGGCGATTCAAGGGCATGCGTTTCGAGCCGATGGGCACCACGAGTAACCCCGACATCCCCGAGGCGATGAGCATCATCGATTACGTCGCGCGGTACATCGAGCTGCATTATGTCTCGGATGTATCCGACCGTATTCAATCCGCCGAGCCCTCGAACTCGTGCGGTGAGAGGTACGAAGCTTAAGCACCGCCTGATTCAGGTAATCTAAACCGGGCGCACACTTCATATCCCTGTCGCTATTGCACCACGCCACCCGTCGCGGTCATAAAAGTGCAGCCACAAAACCGTCTGTTCACGGCCGAATAAGGCCTGGTACGGCGGGAACAAAATCTACGCATATCTCACAAAATAATGCTTGACCCCGGAGGATCTATGGATATATTGGAGTGCATAGCCGAGCCGATCGCGGTTTGGCGGACATGACCGGGTCCATTCCCTCGTTCCGGGAGCGACAACATGAAACGACTCACCTGCGACCTGCGTCCTGCGTCCTGCGTCTTGTGGGCTGTGGGTGTCTGCCTGCTGTTCTGGCTGACCGCCCAGCCGGGGGCCTGGGCCGTGCCCGGTGATATCGCCGGCAGCGGGACCGATGAGCCCGACGGGTTCGTGGGGATTGACGACCTGAACCGCATATTGGGCATCAATTGGAACGGTACATGCGACCCCGGCGACTGGACCCAGGGCGACATCGATGGCGACGGTGAGGTCGGTATCGACGACCTGAACATCGTCCTGGGCCATTGGAGCCACACCGACCCCGACCCGTTCCTCGGGACCAATCTGGCTCCGATCGCCTACTGGAATACCTCATGGGCGTTTGTCGATGTGATGAAGCAGGGTAGACCGTGGCTTTCTACCAACCCTAATGGCCAACCCTTTGATACAGGGCAGGAGGTCGAGACTGACACGAACGGTTGGCCGATCCTCCAATCCGGTGAAGCTGCACAGACACATTTTTTCGACAACGGGGGTTACCCCACGGGTCAATACATCTGCACTTTTGATGGGGCAGGAACACTCGCATTCGAGTGGGACGCCCAGAATGCGCAGCTTGTCTCTCAGGGCAGGATGACATTCGACGTCACGACCGCAACGAATCAGGGCTTCCTGATGCGAATAGTAAGCTCAGATCCGATGGATCACGTCCGAAACATCAAAATTTGGATGCCGGGCTTTGAGAATGCAACGTCTTCATTCCACCCCTTGTTCCTCAGCCGCCTGCAAGCGTTCAAGGTTCTGCGTTTTATGGACTGGCAGAAGATCAACGGTTCAAACGAGATAGATTGGGATACCGACCGCAAGAAGCCCACCCACGCATTCCAGAACGACGACGCTGGCGGTGTAGCTCTGGAATACATCATCGAACTCTGCAACGACCTGAATGCCGACCCCTGGTTCTGTATGCCACACCAGGCGGACGATAACTATGTCACTCAGTTCGCCCAGTACGTTAAGGATAATCTAGAGGATCCTGATGCAACGATCTATGTCGAGTATTCAAATGAGTTATGGAATGACCGGTTTAGTCAATATTTCTGGCTTGACCCAGTGCCGCGTAGTGATAATTGGTTCAACAAATGGGCAGACGAATCAGGGAATGATTTTCAGATATGGAAAACCGTGTTCAAAGATACGCCGCCTGCGGATCCCCGATCAATTGTCAGGGTTGTCGCGGGCCAGAAAGATAACGATTGGATCATAGAGAACGTACTCGATAAAAATGGCATGATTGACCCCGCAGACCCCACAGGGAATGAGGTGTTGTTCGACGCCGTATCTTGCTCTACTTATCTATCGGGTAGTACGGATGGCTTTGATCCCGCAGCACCGACACCGGAGGTTGCTGCGGATGGTATCCTCTTTCATACCATTCATCGCACGATCCCACTATTTGACACATCCGATCCGTTCGATCCTAACCCGCCAGCAAATCCAAAAAACAATACACAATTCTACTTGGACCATAAGGTCTGGGTGGATCATTACACGACACAAACCGGTCGGGCAATTTCATTAATCTCATACGAAGGTGGGCAGCACTATGTTCGGACTAACGACAACGGCCAGGTGTCAGATGAGGTATTGAAAGCCCTACAACGCCGTCCACTGATATACAAGGCCTACGTCGACAACATTGCTGCATTTAAACAGTCAGGAGGATCGCTTTATATGGCCTACCATACGGTCGGTAGATACTCGGATCAGGACAGCTTCGGCCACTTCGAGTTCCAAAACGAGTCGATCAACAACGCACCCAAGCACCGCGCCGTGATCGGTGGGGGAGGGCGATGAGATGGAAGATAGAACATACAAATCAAGTCACCACACGAATAACTATGCCCTAGGGTTGCGAATTCTGCTCGGCCTTATCATATGCTTGGCTTCACCGGTTGTTGTGCTTGCAGCGGCCAGTTTTCAGGGTCTGGGTGATCTGCCCGGTGGGATATTCGGCAGTGAAGTTGCGGCAGTATCCACGGATGGTATGGTCGTGGTTGGGGAAACTGACACCGCTTCGGGGCCCGAGGCCTTTATCTGGGCATCAGCCGGAGGGATGGTCGGTGTGGGTGATCTTGGCGGTGGAGTGTTTTCTAGTAGAGCTTTTGACGTTTCATCGGATGGATCGGTGGTGGTGGGTGCCGGCTGGTCCGGTTCAGGGCCGGAGGCGTTCCGCTGGAGTTCCGGAAGTGGGATGGTTGGTTTAGGTGATCTCGCTGGCGGTGCTTTTCAAAGTGATGCCTCTGCTGTTTCAGGCAATGGGGCTGTTGTTGTAGGAACCAGCATGTCTGGCCTTGGTATTGAGGCTTTTCTTTGGACTTCCAGTGGCGGGATGATCGGATTAGGTGATCTGCCAGGTGGGGGTTTTCAAAGCATCGCACATGGAATCTCATCTGATGGTTTGGTAGCAGTGGGTATGAGCGATTCGGGGTCTAAGTTTGAGGCCTTTCGTTGGACCACAGGCGGGGGGGGCATGGTCGGTATGGGTAGCTTACTCAATGGTGGCAATAGTATTGCTACGGATGCTTCCGCCAATGGCTCAGTTATTGTAGGGGGAACAGATTCTGACATGGGTAGTCAAGCGTTTCGTTGGACCGAGACCGGCGGCATGGTCGGCCTGGGTGACATTCTGGGTGGAAGTTTTCAAAGCCGAGCATTCGGGATCTCAGCTGACGGGTCTGTTGTAGTGGGAAGTGGTCAATCCGATTCGGGGAAGTCCGCTTTCGTTTGGGACCCGCTTCACGGTATGCGTGAACTCCAAACCGTCCTCAACGACCTGGGCCTGGACCTCACCGGCTGGACACTGGAATCTGCCACCGGCATCTCCGACGACGGGCTGACGATCGTCGGCACCGGGATCAACCCCAACGGCGACACCGAGGCCTTCATCGCCACGATCCCCGAGCCGGGTGTGCTGACGCTGATCGCGCTGGGGCTCCCGGCGTTGCTGCGTCGGGGAAGATGAAACACAAATCCGGAAAGGGAATGCGATGAATCGCACATTGACTGGCATCGTGTCGGCATGCGTCGGCTTGGTTCTGTCCGGGGTAGTTAACGCAGAGATCGACATTGAGATCACGCAAGCAGATAGCACCGAGTTGGCGGGCGGTGTTTCGCAGGTCTTGAATGTCCACACAACAAGTGACTGGACGGCGGCGGCGATCGTGATCGAGTTGGATGTCGGCTCGATCGTGCAGGACCATTACATCGCCCTGGACCCGCCGGTGGTGAGGGACACCTTTGACACCCGACCCGATGAGAACGAGCCAGCCGCCACGGATTTGAACCTCGCGCCGATCGCGTCGGCGACGGGGCCCGAGGCGTTCGGGGAGGCGGTATTCGTCGCGGGGGCCTCGGAGCACGACCTTGGGGGCGAGAGTTTGTGGATGGATAGCAAACGGATGGACGTGTGTTGGTACAACCATTCGCTTGAGGACATCGGGTGGGGGCGTATCGGGCGGTTCACGCTGTCCGATGACGCGGTGGGCAAGTGGACGCTGGCCGTGACGCAGGCCGGGTACGACGGACGGCGTGTGTTTAGTGGGAAGGTGATCCACGGGCGGATGCTGATCGACGAGTGAGGGTTAGGTTTCCACGATATCGCGCTGTTTCATAACACTTGAGATGACACCAAGCATTGGGAGGGCTTGGTCACATACCAAGCCTTGACCGGTTGCGCGGTGGTCGCTACTGTCTGGTCTTCAGCCACCGAGCCCGATCCCCTATGGATGACCAGACCAAA
>JAJDCV010000085.1 GCA_029260675.1 Phycisphaeraceae bacterium | reverse complement strand
ACCGTCCATTTGGGGTCCATGTGTTCGTAGAGGTAGATGATGGTGTTCAGCTCGACCTGTTGCTCTGGGACGGCCGGGGGGAAATGGAAGCTGGGCCAGTCGTCCGGGTTCGCCAGCACCGTGTGAAGAAGTAGTGCGCCGATGCCGTGCGAGGCGCGTGCGTGCTCCTCGGATTCATCGTAACGGTCCAGCCCATCCAGCCGGAGCATCAGGGTGACACGCCTGGCACGCGGGCTGGCGTGGTAGAGCGCGGTGAGGTCGGCGTAGAACTCCTGGAGGTGGCCAAACAGCATCGCGTGCTGCTCGTACAACTCGATCACGTGCTCCATCGGGAGGTAGTTAGTGATGTAGCTGTGCCCAAGCTCGTGCCAGACGATGACTTCGCCGAGGTCGCCCTGTTTCATCTCATGGATCTCGGCGAGCTTGCCGGTGGCGGGCGTGGTGCTGTTCACCATGCTGGGCTTCCAGGTCACGATGACGTTGAGCTTGGTGATCTTGCGTTCGACCCTGCCGCGTCGGTCGATCCTGATCTCACCCTCGGCCTGAACGGTCTGGGCACCGAGCACCCGGGTGGGCATATAGTTCGCCATCAGGGGGCGGTTCCACAACTCGGCCTGGAAGCTGATGTTCGATGAGTGGGAACACTTGCCCCACCACTTGGGCCGAAAGTCGTCGTCTGTCTTCTGGATGTAGGTGACGTCGGCCCGCTGCTGGCGGTTGAGGAATCGCATGTGTCGACGGATCGACTTGATCCGTTCCGGCAGCGCATCCCAGTCATTGGTCAGGTAGGCGCTGGCCAGTTCCAGGTACGCCGCCTCCGCGTCCAGACGGAGTTGGGCGTTGGGATCATCGGTGGAGGTGCCGGCCTGGTCGGCGGGGCCCGCATCAGGGGCGTCGGGCTGCGTGGGCTCCTGGGTATCTGACGATGTGTCCGTCTGGCTGTTGGGCTGAGAGTCCGCGGCGGGCGCCCCGTCTTGTGCCCAGGCCTGGGCAGACGGCAGGCACAAGAGAATTGCCAGCAAGACCCAGAAGTTTGATCTTTGTCGTTTCATTAAGATGCCCCGTGCATGTAGCAGACACAAACCGGCGACGGCACAAGGATTGTACCCGCCGGGCTTGTCAGATGCCACGGTTTCAAAACGAAAGCCCTGACTGAGGCTGGTAGGATAGTGCCACAGCAAACGACCGCGTCGGCAACATACAGGAGGCCCTGGCGATGAGGCAGCGCAGCACAAAATGGTTCGGATTATGGCTGTTTACGCTGGGCGTGATCGGGGCCGGGGGCTGCGGGCCGATCCACTTCGCGGTCGGCGTCTCGCCGGGCGACCAGAAACTTAAATCCACCGTGGTCTCCCGCGACGGCCACTGGTTCAGCGACCGGGTCGCCGTGATCGACGTCTCGGGGCTGATCGTCAACGCCCCCAAGCCCGGGCTGATCCAGCGTGGGGAGAACCCGGTCAGCGTGTTGCACGAGAAGCTGCAGGAGGCGGCCGACGACCGGCGGGTCAAGGCGGTGGTGCTTCGGCTGAACACACCCGGCGGCGGGGTGACCGCCAGCGACGCGATGTACCGGGATGTGCTGCGGTTCAGGAAGGACTCCGGCAAACCGGTGGTCGCGTTGCTGATGGACGTCACCGCAAGCGGCGGGTACTACGTCGCCTGCGCCGCCGACCGGATCGTGACGTACCCCACATCCGTGGTCGGGAGCATCGGGGTGATCGTGCAGACGATCAGCGTGAAGCCGGCGTTAGCGAAGATCGGTATCCATGCCGAGGCGTTGACCAGCGGCAAGAACAAAGACGCGGGCTCGCCGTTGAGCACGTTGACGGATGACCATCGGCAGGTGTTGCAGGGGCTGGTGGATGATTATTACGCGCGGTTTGTGGCCCTTGTGCGTGAATCTCGGCCGGGCATCCCTCAGGATCGGTTTGCGGACCTGACAGACGGGCGGGTGGTCAGCGGCGAGCAGGCGGCGGCTTTAGGGCTGGCGGACCGGGTCGGGGATATCTACGACGCGGGTGACTTGGCGGCGCACCTCGCGGGGATCCAGCACGCCGACCTGATCGTGTACCACCGCCGGCTTGAGTATGTCGGGTCGCCCTACGCACGAGCCCCGGGTACGCCGAATACACATGACACACCGGGCACGCAGATCAACCTGATGCAGTTGAACATGACCGGGTCGTTGCCGGGGTTTGATGCGCCTGTAGGTGTGTATTACCTCTGGCGTCCTGATCTGCCGTGAGTGTGGGAGGTGGGTGTTGTGGGGCGTTAAGCCTGTGTATCGGGAGTCAGGAACTAATCCCTAACCCCTGACTCCCAATCCCTACTTCGAACCCCCAATCATCCGATCACGGTGTGGCCGTAGATGGCGGTGTACAGGTCGTTCATGAACTTGGCGAGGAAGAAGTTGGAGATGATGATGGTGATAAAACTGACAACGAAGGCGTCGGTGGCCGCACGCCCGACCCCCGATGCGCCGGTGCCGCAGTTAAAGCCCTTGTAGCAACTGATAAGCCCGATCCCCAGACCGAAGACGACGCTCTTGACCAGCCCGGTGAAGACGTCCCAGTTCCCGACAAACTGCCCGGAGAACTTCCAATACTCCTCCGCGTCGACACCGAAACCCTTCACGACGACCAACCAGCTCCCGCCGATGCCTAATAGATCGCTGAAGACGGTGAGCACGGGGACCATGATCAGGCAGGCCAACACACGGGGGACGACCAGGTGCCGGATCGGATCGCTGCCCATCACGCGCAGCGCGTCGAGTTGCTCGGTGACGCGCATCGATCCCAGTTCGGCGCTGACGGCCCCGCCGACCCGCCCGGCGATCATGACCGCCGCGAGCACCGGGCCGATCTGCTTGACCACGGAAATATGAATGACCCCGCCGAGCCGCGTCTCCTGGCCGAACGCCTGGAACTGGGTGAACATCTCCACGCCGAGTACCGCACCGACAAACGCGCCGACCAGGGCGACCACCGGGATGCTCCGCGTCCCGACCTGGTAGAGCTGGGGGACCAGCAGCCTCATCCGGCCGTACCCCCCCGCGCCGCGCATCGCCCAGCCCCCCGCCGCGAAGCAGAAGCCTGTAAATAGACCGAAACCCTCTACGTCTCGGCGGACACGCCGCCAGATCGTCAAGGGTTGGGCCAACAGCATCGGCATGTTCCGTTTAAGGTGATCCGGTCCGACAGGCTACCCCAAAGGTATATCAGCCGCGTCCGATACCCGATCCCGGGGCCTGACTTCCTATAAAGGGTGACCAACGGGACTTGAACCCGCAACCCCCGCGACCACAACGCGGTGCTCTACCAATTGAGCTATGGCCACCATCACTTCGGCCGGGTCTTCCGGCCTGCGGCAGAGGGTAGGACGGCCTGGAAATGCTGTCAAACCATGCGAATCCCATAATCGGACCGTAACTCGTCCCGGCAGGCCCGCTCCCGGCCC
This sequence comes from Phycisphaeraceae bacterium, assembly GCA_029260675.1. GTDB lineage: Bacteria > Planctomycetota > Phycisphaerae > Phycisphaerales > Phycisphaeraceae > JAJRRS01. The sequence continues at coordinate 1,833 of JAJDCV010000085.1, read as the reverse complement.
AGAACGTAAACCGCGTTCAGCGCCACACCCCGATAGTCGATCCAAGGGGTATATAAACAGTCCCCGGAGCCCCCCCTATGGCCCCCACCGGCACGCCCAATACCGCGAACAACGACATCCTCCTGGAATCCGGCACCAACGAGCTGGAGATCCTGATCTTCGGCCTGGGAGACCAGTCCTACGGCGTCAACGTCGCCAAGGTCCGAGAGGTCATCCTCCCCGTCGACATCTCCGCCAGCCCCGGGCAGCCCGAAAACGTCATGGGCATGTTCAATCTACGCGGCGTCGTGCTGCCCCTGGTCGACCTGCACAGCTACTTCAAGATCGACCCGGTCAATGGCGAGTCCGATGACCACCGCATCATCGTCACCGAGTTCAACGGCGCCCAGGCCGCGTTCAAGGTCGAGCGCGTCAATCACATCCACCGCATGAGCTGGAAAGAAGTCCGTGTCGTCCCCGATGAGACCGGCAGCGATCATATGTCCGTCACCGGGATCGCCGAACTCAACGGCAAGCTGATCCTCATGCTCGACTTCGAATCGATCTTCGACCACATCGCCATGCAGAACACCCTGCACGTGACCCACGTCGAGAACGAGCTGGGCGTCGACCGCGGGAGGATGAATGTGTTCATCGCCGAGGACTCGAAATTCATCCGCAACATCATGCAGAACGTCCTGACCGAGAGCGGCTACACCCAGGTCACCCTGTTCAGCAACGGTCTTGACTGCTGGGAAGCGATCCAGGCCGCCGCTAAGGGCGAGCGCGCCAAGCCAAACATCCTGATCACCGACATCGAGATGCCCCAGATGGACGGCCTGCACCTGACACGCCAGGTCCGCGCCACACCCGGCTTCGAAGCCATGCCCGTGCTCCTGTTCAGCTCCCTGATCACCGACGACACCCGCCACAAGGGCGAAGCCTGCGGCGCCAACACCCAGATCGCCAAGCCCGAACTCCCCAAGCTCGTCCAGATCGTCGACACCTGGGTCCAGAAGCTCGAACAGGGTGAAGCGGCCGAGGCGGCGTGAGCCTTTCTCACAAAACAGCCCGCCTGGAGGTTCCATTCTGTGGCTAACCACGGGACACCTTCACTATGTGTGTGTAATCAGTCGTAAGCACAAACCACCACCAATCCTTACTGACCCAAACCTCCTAGCACGTATCGAGCCTTACTCGTCTCTTGCCGATCAGGCAGATAACAAAGCGGTCAATGCCCATTGGCCGCTCACCCGGTCCCGGGCACGGAATCGCCTCTATCTCAGGAGCAAGAGATGTGCACATACAGAGCCCCCGCATCCGTTGCGCTTGCAGTCGCCGTCCAATTAATGGCATACACAACCGCGGCCCCCGCTTCCGTTGTGCTACTTGATAACCAGTTGGCCTTTGAGCAGGCCGGACGGAATCCGATTGAGCGGATCAGCTTCGCCGGCTTTTCGGGGAGCAATATCCCTGGTGACTCGTTTAGTGATACAACCACCTTCTTCTCACCTGAAGCCTCTGACACCAGCCTTGTCCGGGTTTTCGTCAACTCGACCGGGGCCAATATCGCGGATTCCTCCGGATCATCGCGTAATGGTGTGGGACCGCTGAGAGTCGAGTTCACCGAAGTGATAGGCGCTATTTCATTCCTCACATCGAATGCGAGCACCAACGCCCGTATCACGGTCTTTGATCAGAACGATATGCTTATCGGCGAGTTGCACGCCCCTCGGCCTGATGGGTTTATTGGCATACTCGCCGATGAAGCCATCGGTGCGTTAGAAATTGTCGGCGGTCTGACAGATAGCGGTTTACGCGATCGAGTCGGTCTGACGCAACTTGTACTCTACG
>JAJDCV010000084.1 GCA_029260675.1 Phycisphaeraceae bacterium | reverse complement strand
TCCTTGACGTCGGTGCCCTGGACCTCGGGGACCTCGGTGGGGTTGGGCAGGTAGTCGATCACGCCGTCGATCAGGCGTTGCACGCCGATGTTTTGAAGGGCCGAGCCGCAGTAGGTCGGGTGGATCTTCAGGGCGATGGTGCCCTTGCGTAGGGCCTTTCGGATCTCGTCGGGGGTCAGGTCGTCGTCGTTAAGGAATTTCTCGGTCAGATCGTCGTCCAGCTCGGCGGCGCGCTCGACCAGGTCGTGGTGCCAGAGTTCGGCCATCGCTTTGTAGACGTCGGGGATCTCTTTCTCTTCGACCTTCGAGCCCATGTCCTCCTTGGAGAAGTAGTAGGCCTTCATCGTCAGCAGGTCGATGACGCCCGCGAACTCGTCGCCCGCGCCGATGGGGATCTGGACGGCCACGGCCGGGGCTCCCAGCCGCTCCTTGACGGTCTTGAAGCTGTACTCGAAATCAGCGCCGAGCTTGTCCATCGTGTTGATGAAGCACAAGCGGGGCACCTCGTAACGGTCGGCCTGACGCCAGACGTTTTCGGACTGCGCCTCGACGCCTTCCTTGCCGTCGAACACGACGACCGCACCATCGAGCACGCGCATCGACCGCTCGACTTCCATGGTGAAGTCGACGTGGCCCGGGGTGTCGATCAGGTTCAGGGTGTAGTCCGTGCCGTTGTGCGTCCACGGGCAGGTCGTCGCGGCCGACTGGATGGTGATGCCGCGGTCCTGTTCGTCCTGGAGGAAGTCCATGGTGGCGGTGCCCTCGTGGACTTCACCGATCTTGTAGCTCTTGCCGGTGTAGTAGAGGATGCGCTCGGTGACGGTGGTCTTGCCGGCGTCGATGTGGGCGCAGATCCCGAAGTTCCGGGTGAAGTTGAGCCTGTCGGTCTTGCCGTCCTTGGTCGCGGTCGCGGTCGTCATGATGCTTGCCTTTGTGTCGGTACGGTCTGTTGGGTCTTCACCCCGCCTGGATTCGAGCCTGGCGGCGTCAGACGTTGCGAGCGAGTAAAAAAACAGTCCTGGGTCTTTGGGTCCGTCTGGTGTGTTCGATCCGGTATGAATCGATACCGACCCCGCCCAGTGTCTCCCGGGGGCCTTTGTCCTGCCCGGACAAGCCTCCTAATAGGGTTATAAGCGCCGAGTCCAGAAAGAATAGCGATTCCGGGCCACCCGTCAAGTATCTATCCTTTTTCGGCCAATGCGGGGCCGGCATCCAACCGATCGCGCCTAAGGGCCTTAGTGTCCGGATTCTCGGACCGAGCAAGGGTTTGATCGTGCTCTGATTGAGAGGGGGGCGCGGGTATCCGACACCGTTTCTTATCCTGGCCAATAGGTCTTAAATCTTGAAATGCGATCCGACGGCGAGCCGCAATTCGTCTTCTGATTGGGTGCCATCCACGACTATCGTGTGCAACACCCTCTGCCTCGGCTTCTTTGTCAAGCCGTTCAGAAACGGTGTCGGATACAGAGATTCCGTCCCCCGCTATCCGTCACGTTGCCGCCGCACGAACGCTTCGTACTGCTCGGGGGTGTCGATCCCGTGGTGGCGGACCGTGGTCTGGACCACGGCGATCTTATAGCCGTGTTCCAAGGCGCGGAGTTGTTCGAGCTTCTCGGCCTCTTCAAGCGGGGTCGGGGGGAGGGTGACGTATTTGAGCAGGAAGTCCCGGCGGTAGGCGTAGAGGCCGGGGTGTTTAAGGATATGTGAATTATGATTTGTGATTGATGATGTGTTGTCGCGGTGGTGGGGGATGAGGCTTCTGGAGAAGTACAGGGCGTGGCCTTGCCGGTCGATCACCAGCTTGACGATGTTGGGGTCTAAGGGGTCTTCGTCGTCGGCGAAGGGGCTGGCGAGGGTGGCCATGGGTGCGTCGGGGTCGTTGGCGAGGCCCTGGACGAGTTGATCGATCACATCGGGTTCGATTTCGGGTTCGTCGCCCTGGACGTTGAGGATGAGGCTTGAGGCTTGAGACTTGAGACTTGAGACTTCTAACAGTTGAACGGCTTCGGCGAGCCGGCTGGTGCCGTTGGGGTGGTCGGCCCGCGTCATCACCGCTTCGCCGTCGAAAGCGACAACCGCGTCATGGATGCGCTGATCATCCGTCGCGACGACGATCCGGCCAACGCTTTTCGCTTTGCGTACCTGCTCCACGACGTGCTGGATCAGGGGCTTGCCGGTCTTGTCAGCCAGCGGTTTGCCGGGGAAGCGTGTGGACCCAAAGCGTGCGGGGATGATGGCGGTGGCGTTCATGGATACCGGCGTGTGTTAGCTGAGTGCTGAAGTCGATCCACAGCTCAGCGGCGGTTTCAGTGTATGCAGCGGGGCGACCGGCTCGTGTGAGTTTTATTCGTCGCCGTTTTTCAGTTCGTCCATGAGCGTCTTGATTTCATCCATCCGCTGCTTGATGTCGCGGAAGTTGATGTCGGCCTGGAAGATGCCGGACGCGATCTGCTGGGCTTCCTTGGCGTGATCGAGGCTCTTGTTCTTGCTCGCCAGCTTGATATGCGCCTCCATCTTCAGGTAGCGCAGGTCCTTGGCGAGCCGATCGTCGGGGATCTTGTGTGAATCGATCCCGACCGCCAAGGTATCGACCGCCTCATCGAGGTAGTCCTTGTGGATGTAGCACCGCCCGAGGAATTCGTGGGACACGGCCCGGCGTTTGGGGTCGGCTTTGGCCTGCTGGAACGCGCCGATCGC
>JAJDCV010000083.1 GCA_029260675.1 Phycisphaeraceae bacterium | reverse complement strand
TTGAACCCTCAACCACACATCACGAGACACAAGATGGCAAACGACGATCTAAAGAAAAAGTTTGAGCAAGCTGCGGAGATAGCTGGATCAGTCCCCAAAGAACTCCGGGAAGCTGCGTTCAATCGAGCTCTCGACGCTCTGCTCGGGCCTGTCACTAATCCGGCAGCTCAGAAGCCCCCGCATAGGAAGACCCCTGCCAAATCCAAGAAGGATTCTGAGTCGCACGACGTGGTGGCCGTCCTCCTGAGAGATCTCAATCGCACAGGACATCCGGAGGTTATCGCTGCTCCTCGGGTCTTAGAAAGAACATTATATGTTCTCCGCGCCGCCCGTGAGGACCACGAAATTGATGGACTTGGCGCAAGCCAAATCGCAAAGGTGTTGACAGACAAGTTCCGGATCACGACAAGCCGCCGGTCCGTTTCTCGGGCCCTTGATGGTGCAGGGGGTTTGGTCAATCGTACCAAGGTGTCAGGTGCCGTGATTTATCGCCTGATGCATCCTGGCGATGAGTACCTAGAGAAGGGCGTGTTTAATATCGGCAGGGGTAACAAAAAGGCGACCAAGAAGGTCGCTATGGCCAAGAAGAAGAAGAAGACAGCAAAGAAGTCTGCAGAAAAGTCAGGGGCTGGCAAGAAAGCGCCCAAGTCCGGCCGGCCGGGTCCTGGAGTAATGCTGAAGGAACTCGCGGCGTCGGGCTTCTTTGACCAGCCACGATCGATCGCCGTAATACAATCACATTGCCAGAAGCAGCGGGCCCATAATTACGCTCTCCATGATCTGTCAACTCCGCTTCGTCGTGCCGTTCACAACGGTCTGCTAAAGCGTGACCAGAATGAGGACGGCCAGTATGAGTACACGGCAAAGTAAGACTGTTTTTGACCAAGCCCTCGCCAGTGCACCTGCGAAGTATCGCAATCGTATTGTCGCAGTTTATACTGAAATCAAGAGGCGCCAGCGTGAGGCGTCTGTAAGTGGGTCTTTCGACGCGGCGGGTATCAGTGCGGGAAAGTTTTGCGAGTCAGTGATCCGACTCTTACAGCATCAACTCACAGGGCAGAGCATTCCGTTTGGAAAACACATACCTAACTTCCCAGATGCCTGCCGGAAGCTCATCACGCTGGATGCCTCTACCGGTCCCGAATCGCTCAGGGTGGTAATGCCCCGATCGCTAGTCTTTCTTTATACGATGAGAGGCAAGAGGGGGATTGGGCATGTCGGGGGTGATGTAGAAGCTAATTCAATTGATCTGGCGACCATTGTCCGGACTTGTGACTGGATCATGTGTGAATTACTTCGGGTGTTCCACAAGCTTCCGCTCGAAGACGCGCAGTCGCTCATCGATTCTCTAGCATCAAAGCACATGCCATTAGTTTGGGAGGTCGGGGGCAGGAAGCGTGTACTTCGCACCGATATGAACTATAAGCAGAAGGTTCTCTTGCTTCTGTACTCGGGCACCGAGAGCTCGGTGCTTTCGGAAGAACTCTTCGATTGGACAGAGCACTCACATATGCCTTCTTTCCGGCGTGATGTCTTATGGCCTATGCACAAGGCCAAGCTCATTGAGTACGACAAGGACGAAGAAATTGTGTACCTCTCGCTACTTGGCGTGGGCGAAGTTGAATCGTTGCTGCTACCAGATCCTATTGACGCATGATGTGATGCTGAGGGATGTTAGACCTAAACATATAGATCTCTCCCCTCGCTACGTCTCCCACTACTACTTGGTATGCGAGGGATGTGTCCCAGTGTCTGCAACGCGCAAAGAACAAGCCCCCAGTTACGGGGGCTTTTCTAATGGGCCCAGCAGGACTTGAACCTGCGACCTCACCCTTATCAGGGGTGCGCTCTGCCAACTGAGCTATGAGCCCGTTCGGCTTTTCGGGGTCAAATCCCGGTAGCCGGCTGGGTTGGGGTCGAGCAGATTATGGTATCCACTCGCATGGGTCAAGGGGCGGGGGAGCCGGTCTGGTACCTGGTTTACACGTCAACCAACGACCCGCCTGTTCTTCCAGCCCCTGCTGGCTTATTCGGTGCCTGCCTCTTTGACCTTGTCGGTCTCGGGGATAAACGGGACACTTAGGACGGAGACCACGGTGCCGCGTGCGGGGTTGGCTTCGCCTGTGATCACCTCACAATACGACACCTTCTCGGAGGTCTTGTTGATGCGGATCGTCCCGATCTCCTTGCCCTCGGCTTTCTCCAGGACCTCCCCGGTGTCAGGGTCGATCAGGTCTTCGCCCTCCTCGGTCATAGCCAGGATCATGCCCTCGCGGAAGTTGTATTGCTCGCCGCGGTTGATGATGACCCGGCCGTCCTTGACCATGACGACGGCACCGCCGGCGGGGAGTTCTTCCATCTGGATGGCGAAGAACTTGGCGGCCTGATTGATGCAGTCCTGTGCGGCCTCGCCCAGCGGGGTCTTGGCGAACCCGCCGATGTCGCCGCGGAAGCTGCCCTTGGTCAGCCCGAAGTTGAGCTTGGCCCGGCCGGCCTCGCCTGTGATGCGTTTCTTGGCGATGATCTCGCCGGTGGTCGAATCGATGAGCTTGGCGATGATGGTGATCTTGGCGTCGGCCTTGGAGCCGCCGACCCGGATGCCCTTGATGTTGAACCCCCCGCCCCCGCCGGACTCGTTGTGCTCGACCTCGGTCATGGCTCCGGTGGCGATGTACTTCGCGGGCCGCAGCTTCCCGGTCTGCGCCACGCTGGACGCCTTGGCCATCCGGCCGCTGGCGGCGAGGTCCTGCTCGTCCATGACAAACCCGAGCTTCTCTCGCTCGACCAGGACGAACCGCCCGGTATCAAAGAGCGCCGACTCAAGCAGGATCGAGAGGTTGTAGCCCATCTCCCACTTGCTGTGGTAGCCGGCGTCGTTCTCGAAGTCGACCACGCCGACCGCGTGCTTGATCCCGTGGTACTCCGGCAGGCCCATGTCGGCGTCGCCGTCCTCGACCTTGGTCTTGTCGGTCCCGGTGACCTTGCGGAACGTGTCTTCGAGCCCGCCGGCCTGGGCCTGGCAGGCGATCAAATTCAACGTGAAGACGATAGCCGTGAGTGCCGCGAATCGGTGTATTTGAGTCAACATATTCACCTCCCTGACCTGAGTAGTTGATGAAGTCCTTGTTCCCGAGATCACCCGGTGTGCGATGGATATGGTAACCGAGGCCGCCACCGCGTGGCAATAAGATACCACCGCAGCGAAAGTCCGCGCAGCGTGAGATAGCCGGATCGGGTTCTGCCCAAGCCCCGTGCCGACCAGGCCTTGTCAGCCACCGGCCCGAGTCACCTGCGGCCCGGGGGCCAGCGTACCGAGCAACTTCACGGCCTGAACTTGCCCCTGCCTGGCGTAGTCGATCGCCTCACCGAGGATGCGGGCCGCCTCCTGATCCGCGTGGAAGCCCATCGAGTTCTCGGCGGCGATGTAGTCAAGACGCCACTCGGCCTTGCGGTGCATCGCACGCAGCGGCGCCAGTTGGTCGTCGGTCGCGCCGGCTTCCTTGGCTTGAACAATCACGTCGATCAGGTCGAGTGTCGCCTTCTGCCCGCGGACCATCAGGGCACGGGTGCGGTCCTGGATCGTCTCGGCACGGGCCTTGATCTCGTCCTCGGTGACGTTATGACACACCTGGCAGGCGCGGGCGGTATTCAAAAGCGGGCTGCGGATGTGGTGGTCGCTGACCTTGATCGCGCCCTCGCGTTTGTAAGGCATGTGGCAGTCGGAGCAGGAGACGCCTGCCCGGGCGTGGATGCCCTGGCTCCACATCTCGAACTCGGGGTGCTGGGCCTTGAGCATCGGTGAGCCGGCGGTCTTATGGGTCCAGTCCTTGAACCCCTCGTCGTCGTAATACTTCTCGAGCTGCTCCATCTTCAGGCCGTTGTGCCAGGGGTAGGTCAGCAGCTTGCCGTCACCCTTGAAGTAGTACTCGACGTGGCACTGCCCGCAGGCGAAGGATCGCATCTCCTGGCGGGTCGCCATCGTGTTGGGCTCGTACGGCTCGGCGCGGTCGCCCTTGCGCCAGCGCTCGATGCTCTCCAGGTGCGGGACCGGCTCATCGGACTCGGCGAGGACACGGATCCCGTTGAGGAACCCGGGGCGCGTGACGCGCAGATGCATCGTCTCGGGGTCGTGGCAGTCCATGCAGGAGACGGGGTGCTCGACCAGCGCGGTGGCCTTGTCGTAGGGCAGGGCGCAGATGATCTCGAAACCTTTTTGAAGCTGAACACGCGCCTCTGCGCTGTTGAAGGGGTCGGTCAGTTCACCGGGCGCGCCGCTTTCGATCCCGGCCTTGCGGTACGCCGGGATATTCGAGGCGTGGCAGTGCAGGCAGGCCCCGGGCTGCTTGACCTTGTGGACCCGCTCGGTCTCGCGCTGGTCGGAGAGCATGTAGGCGTGGCCCCGGTCTTCACGGTAGTCAAAGCTGAAGGCGTAACCGGCGAAGAGCGTGCGCCAATCGGGGTCTTCATCGACGTGCTGGTAGGACTCACTGCCGCCCCAGCGGGTGCGTTCGGTGTCGACGGTGCGCTTGTATCCGTCATACTGCCGGGGGAAGTTCTTGCCCCACTCGGCGGGGTCGGTCGTCGTCTCGTCCACATCGGCGATCTTGAAGACGACCTGCTCGGCCTCGCGCTTGTGCTCGGCGATGTTGCCCATCAGCATGAACACAAGCACCGTCACCGTCGCCGCGAGCAGCAGCGCAATCAGGTACGGGAGCTTGGATTGCTTGCCGGGCGCCGGGGCGGCCGTGGCGGCGCGAACACCGGGGGGTGCTTTGGGATTGTTAAATCTCCTGGCTCCCTCCGTGGGGCGGTGCCCGACCGACCGGTGACAGCGGACGCAGTTCGCCTCTTCGCCGTGCGCAGCCGCGTAGCTCTTGATCTGGGAAACAAACTCCTGATGGCACTCGATACAGTTCTGCTGGAGCACGTCTTTGCTGCGCTGACGGATCTGGATCGGCTCGTGGAAGTTTTCGAGGGTAAAGGCCTTGGAGTGCAGGTAGCCGTTCTCCGCCTTGGTCAGGTATTTACCGACCATGTCGTGCGGGACGTGGCAGTCGTTGCAGGAGGCGACGGCGTGGTGACTCGCCTTCTGCCAGCCGTCGTACTGGTCGTTCATGATGTGACAATTCGCGCAGGCCGCGGGGTTGTTCGAAAGATAGGACGCGCCGTCGGCGTAATAGAAGGTGTAGCCCCCGGCACCAAACATCACGCCGAGCATAATGCTCAATGCCAATCCCCACGCGCTGACGCTCAACCATCGGATCATGGACACTCCCTAGAGCCCGGCGAGGATAACACGCCAAGGCACGTGTGCCTCTTCATCGACAACACCGCACGCCAAACACAAACTGAAGATATCTATATCTGGTTTAATCCGGGCACGCAACCCTTGCAAGACCCTGAGTCACCGACATGGCGCATGCTCTGCCCGGGAAATGTTCAACGTCGTAACCTGAAATCCTCGAAAACAATGAAGACCCGGCGCCGGGGTTTTTTCGGTGCTCAAACCCAGCGATCTTCCTTCTTGAAATACACTTTACCCCGACCCTACTCCTCGCCTCGGACCTCGGCGGTGTAGTTGGGGCTTTCCTTGGTGATGCTGATGTCGTGCGGGTGGGACTCGACTAGCGATGCCCCGCTGACCCGGACGAACCGCGCCTCGCTGCGGAGTAGTTCGATCGTCTGCGTGCCGCAGTAGCCCATCCCCGCCTTGAGCCCCCCGACCATCTGGTACACAAAATCGGACAACGGCCCGCGGTAGGGGACACGCCCCTCCACCCCCTCGGGCACCATCTTGTCCTGCTTGACGCCCTTCTGGCTGTACCGGTCGGCCGAACCCTTCATCATCGCGCCCTGCGAGCCCATGCCCCGGTAGGTCTTGTACCGCCGGCCCTGGTGGATCACCATCTCGCCGGGCGACTCATCCAACCCCGCGAACAGCGAGCCGAGCATCACGCTCGACGCGCCGGCGGCGATGGCCTTGGTGATGTCTCCTGAGTGACGCACGCCCCCGTCGGCGATCACCGGCACCCCCCCCGGACATTCCGCCTTATCCGCCGCCCGGCAGGCGTTGGCGATCGCCGTGAGCTGCGGCACACCCACACCGGTCACCACACGCGTCGTGCAGATCGAGCCCGGCCCGATCCCCACCTTCACCGCGTCCACGCCGGCTTCGATCAGGTCTCGCGCCCCCCGCTCGGTCGCCACGTTCCCGGCGACCACCTCGATGTCGTGCTTGGCCTTGACCGCCTTGACCGTGTCGATCACGTTCGATGTGTGCCCGTGGGCCGAGTCCACCACCAGCACATCCACCTCCGCCTGGATCAACGCATCCACCCGGTCCAGCTGATGTACACCCACCGCCGCCCCGACCCGCAACCGCCCCCGGTCGTCACGGCAGGCCAGGGGGAACTGCGAGAGCTTCTCGATGTCCCGCATCGTGATCAGCCCGGTCAGGCACATCTTCTCGTCGACCAGCAGCAGCTTCTCGACCTTGTTCTGGTTCAGGATCGCCTGGGCCTGTTCGAGCGTGGTGCCCGGCTCGCCGGTCACCAGCGGCTCGGCGGTCATGACCTCGCTGATCGGCTTGTCGTCTTCGGGCAGGAACATCATGTCTCGGCGGGTGATGATCCCCACCACTTTGCCGGTGGTCTTGCCATCCACCGTGATCGGCACGCCGGAGATGTTCTGCTCGGCCATGAGCTGGCGGGCCCGGCTGGAGGACGCCTCAGGCGGGAGCGTCACCGGGTCGGTGATCACGCCGTTGGCCGAACGCTTTACCTTCGTGACCTCGCGGACTTGGCTGTCGATCGACAGGTTCTTGTGGATGAAGCCCAGCCCCCCCTCCTGCGCCAACGCGATCGCCAGCGCGGACTCGGTGACCGTGTCCATCGGCG
>JAJDCV010000082.1 GCA_029260675.1 Phycisphaeraceae bacterium | reverse complement strand
CGCCCCGACGTCGCCACCCACAGCCCCTCCGCGCCGCGGTAAGCCTCGGGCACCAGCGACAGTGTTTGCTCATCTAAAGGCGTTAACATCTCCGCCCCGACCAACGCCCCCAGCGCCCCGGCATCCTGAGACCAGAACACGTCCGCCGGGCTCCGCGCCCCCTCTTCCTGCAACGCAACCGCCAGCTGCGCCGTCTTCCCATACTTCACACGGACCTCAACCCCGGTCTCCTCGGTGAACCGCTGAACGATCGGCTCCACCAACGCCTTACTCCGCCCGGAGTACAGCACCAGGTCCTCCGCCAAAGCCGATGCGGACAGCAACCCTTGAACCAAGATCAAAGCAACCATCACGCAGACAAAAGAGGCCGGCCATCGCCGAGTCGTTGACGCCATGTCTCGCTCCTGTAATTCGGTTGATCAGGTGCGAAGATAAGCTTATTGAGACTGGGTGTCAAATTCAAGGCGGCGGCGGAGGTGGATTTAAATCGTCTTAAACTTTTTGTTAACAATAATTTACATCCTGATCGATGAAAATCTCCGACCTCGGACGATATGAATCAGACGAGATCTTGAGCTAGGTGTTGCAGCGGGTCTTGAATGCTCGCCGCCCATCTAACCTCATCCCCGTTGGCCCCGCATTAAGACGATCAGCCCCATGCCCAGCAAAGCCAGCCCCGCGGGCTCGGGTACGACAATGTCCGCGAAGGTGAGCCGGTGGTCCGAGCTTGGGAAGGGGAAGTTCCCCGTGAGAGCCGAGAGCGGGTCCGCCTGGACGGGCCAGAACACACCCGCATCGGCCATCGCCATATTTGCCGAGGGCAAGACATAATCCACCCGGATATTCCCGGGGTTGAAGGGGTTGAAGTCGGCGGTATCGAACTTCGGGTCGCCGATCTGTCCGATGTTGGCGCCGCCCTCCGCCAGCGCGTCTTCGGGCGCCCCGAGGCTGTCAGGCGTGAGGCTGGTGTTGACCAGCGGGTTGTTCAGCAACTGGCCGACTGAACCCGGGAGGCTGTCACCGTCAAACGGATCAGAGTTAAGGTCGCCCATCACGACAAACTTGTCACCCGCCGCCAGCCCGCCAGAAGGTGAAGCGACCGTCTCGACATCATCGTAGATGTACGAACTGGTCGCGCCGGGTGTGACGTAGTCGGACCAGAAACGGATCTCGTCGCTGTTGCGCCGGCCGTTGCGGTCCTCGGCACCATCGAAGACGGGGGGCGTCGGGTGGGACGCCAGCACATGCACGGTCTCGCCGTTAACGTTGATCGGCACATCCCAGTGGCTTTTGGATGAGAGCCTGACCACGTCCAGTTCCGCCGGGCTGAACCAATCAGGGTTATCCGGGCTCACGTTACCCGGATCGCCTGGCAGCAACGCGCCGGGCATGTCACGCCAGAGGAAGTTCTGAAACGTCCTGACCTGGCCGGTCAGGACCGGGAACTTGGAATACATCACCATCCCGAACTGGCCCTCGAAGTTTCCAAAGCTGAAGGCGTCGTTCCCCCCGCCGATAGCTCCGTTATTGTCCAAGTCGAACCCCGACGCGATGCCGGTGTTCGACGGGGCCAGGTACACGAAGGGGTAGTTCACCGGCGCGGCGCCGTTCTGGCTCACACCGAGGTAGTTCGTCTGGAAGTTGGCTGCGGCCACACCGCCGGCGTCGAAATCAAACTCGTTGATCAGTAACACATCCGGGTTGTTTCTCTGGATGATCTCGGCAATGGTGCTGGGCTGGGCGCTGCCCGGTGCTGATAGTTCGGTGATCAGAGCCCCCGCGCTGTTTCGATTCAACGAGGCGTTGAACGTCGAGAAACGCACGTCCTGGCCTTGTGACTCTCCAACAGCAATCAACGATAGCGAACACCCCGTGGCCAAAAGCCATGCGCGCTGCGATCTCATCGCTTTCCCTCCTCCTGATTGTTCTGAACCGAATAATGACGGCAAAGACCGAATCAAGGTATCTCTGAACAGAAATGAGACCCCTTCCCTACCCGTCAGTATAAGTCCGGGCAGGATTCGCCCAAAGCCCTTATTTTGAAAAATGACCCCGAGCGAACACGAAAGTTCCAGCTTCTAGCCCGTCAAATATCTAATCCGGGATGATTTACGTTGCCATTCTTAGGTGCCTCGGCCCCTCAAAAAGATATGTTCTCGTCTCAATCACAGCCTCGGTTCTTCCAGCGGGACCGGGCAGAAGTCTTTACGTTGGCAATCCTGGCAGTGCTGGCCTTCCCAAAGCGTGTTGAATGACTGGAGCACCGAATCGATCAGCGGCGATGCGTGTGTCCAGATGCCCATCTCAAAATTCCGCCTCTTAGCCGACTTCGCCCCCAGCCCGGCCCCGGTCAGGTTCGCCGACCCAAGGTACATCGCGCAGGCATCCACGATCACAGCCTTCGTGTGCAGCCGGGGGCACCGCCGGATGACCAGCGACCCGCCCTGGCCCTTCAGCTTCGGCAACAGCTTCTTCAGTTCCCGCAACGCCGGCCCGCTGGGCACCCCCGCGTGCAGTAACCGGACCTCCACCCCCTTCTGCGCCAGCCTCACAAGGTGATGCACGATCGACGGCGCATTGCGCCTGCCGCTGCCACCTAAGCTTCCGGGGTGTGGAACAAGCATCGCCTTGAAGTCCGCCGTCATGATCTCCAGGCTGACCTCCGCCTTGAGCATGCCATCGATCACCACACGCCGAAGATGGTCCCCATCGACGATCAACTCGGCCTGACCGCGTGGGGGCGTCTGTGTCAGGATCTCTGGACCGGTGTGTGGCATAGAGTCTTCATCGGCCGACGGCGGCGAGAGGCTGAATCATGCCACGTCCACCCATACATACTGACGCAGGCGCACTCTTCAGGCGAACCACGGAACCAGGCGTCACCTGCGGCCGCTGGTACAACTCACCAGGGAACCACCTGATCACGTGTGTTGATCTGGTATTTGAGATCGGTGTACAACCGCTTGGCCTTGGTGACCTGCTCGGCAGACATTTTATCTGACAAAGTTGGCAGAAGTTCGTCCGCAAGCAGACCGACCGCGCCCCGTGCGGGCAGCCACCTACGGCCGGCCGTGACAAAAATGAAATGACGCATCGCACACTCCCGGGCACATAAATAAAGAACGAGTATTTTCCACGATTACAGCGCGCATGACAAGCACAATTACACCTGAATCAAAGCCCGGCCAGCGGTGTGTTATGGGACCGGCAGGGATCGTCTATGGGTATAGATTGATGCCAGGCAGAAGGCCCGCAGCGACAACAGGATCAATCACCCTCGCCCCGCGCGGATGCCGCTTATTCCGCCGGTGTATCCGTCGGTGTATCCGTTGGCTGAGTCTGACTGGCCGTGCGATCCTTCAGCAGGCGCTGCTTGATGTTCGGCGTGATATCCGGGATCACGACCTCGGTATACAAAACCCCCCTGTCGTAACTGTCATCGATAACGAGCTGATACCGGCCCTCAAACAGCTCTTCAATCAGCACGATCAAAACGCCACGTGCGAGCTCTTCGATCGCGTCGCGATCTTGCCACATGCCCAAACCCAAGCCGCGTGCCGCTTCCTCAGGGTCCAATTCGCCGGCAAGCATCGCCCGCTCCCTTTCCTGGGATGCGGTATACCTGTCTCTAATTGCATGGTTCTCCGGGCTGGCGAACGCCACCTCCAAAAGCAGCGGCTCGAGTTCACGTAGATCGACTTTCGCAACACGGATCTGCGGCTCGGCCGCCTGGCATAAGGAAAATGCAAACAGCAGGACCGCCGCTACGAGGTTGATTCGGATCATCGGTTGTCTCCTCACCGGTAAAGACTCATCAAAGAGGGTGTTGTTGAAGGCTCAACGCCAAGCAGTTCGCGTCAGCCTACCCATACCAGTGGCGCAGCACAATATCACCCGGCTTCCAAGCACCGCTGATAATCACATACCACACAAGATGTAAACCCTACCCCCCCCTACCCGCTTTGTTGCACCGCCTCCGGCACGACCGGGTGGCGGCCCACGGAGTGATAGGTGAATCCCATCTCGCGCATCATCTCAGGCCGATACAGGTTCCGCCCATCGAAGATCACCGGGCTCTTCATCGCGGCCTTGGCGTGGTCGAAGTCAGGGAATTTGAACTCGTCCCAGTCGGTGCAGACGACTAACGCATCGACACCTTCCAGCGCGGCGGCGGCGTCCTTGGCGTAAGCAACCTTGTCCGCCAGGTACTCCTTGCAGGTCTCCTCGGCCACGGGGTCGTAAGCCACAACCGCCGCGCCGCGCTCCAGCAAATGCTCCATCAGGGTGATCGACGGTGCTTCCCGCACGTCGTCGGTCCCGGGCTTGAATGCGATGCCCCAAACCGCGATCTTCTTGCCGCTTAACCCGGCCGCGTCGCCGAAGTGCTTGTCGATCTTGGCCATGAAAGCGTTGCGTTGATGTTGGTTGACCGCGTGGACGGCCTCAAGCAGTGTCGCGGGGGTGTCGCTAAGCTCGCCCATCGAGATACACGCCAGCACGTCCTTGGGGAAGCACGACCCGCCGTAGCCCAGCCCGGGGTAGAGGAACTGGTTGCCGATCCGTTTGTCCGAGCACATCCCACGTCGGACCTCGTCGACGTCCGCGCCGTAGGACTCGCAGAGGTTGGCGATCTCGTTGATGAAAGAGATCTTCGTCGCCAGCATCGCGTTGGCGGCGTACTTGACCATCTCCGCGGAGGGGATGTCCATGATGAAGATCGGGTTGCCCTGGCGGACGAACGGCTCGTAGAGGTCGCGCATCCGGTCGCCGGTGCCCTTGTCGTTGGCGCCGATGACGACGCGGTCGGGCTTGTTGAAGTCGTTGATGGCCGCACCCTCTTTAAGGAACTCGGGGTTCGACGCCATGAAAAAAGTCTTGGACGTCTGGGCCTGGATCTGGGCGCGGACCTTTTCATTGGTGCCGACCGGCACGGTCGATTTGACGACCACGATCTTGGCACGACGCTCGTCGGAATTGCCCCCGGAATCCCCGGGCGCCGATTCGATCGCCTTGCCGATGTCGGCCGAGGCGGCCAGCACGTACTTCAGGTCGGCGTGGCCCTTCTCGTCGCTGGGCGTCCCCACACAGATAAACACGATCTCGGCGGACTGATACGCACTGACCTTGTCGGTCGTGAACGTCAACCGGCCGGCCGCGGCGTTTCGCTGGATCAGCTCGTCCAGGCCGGGCTCGTAGATCGGGCTGATGCCGTTGTTCAGCTTGTCGATCTTCGCCTTATCCACGTCCAGGCAGGTCACGTCGTTGCCCGTGTTCGCCAGGCAGGTCCCGGTGACAAGACCGACATAACCCGTTCCAACCATCGTGATACGCATCGTGATTTCACCTTCTCAGTAGTCTGTATTAGGCCACCCAAAGCCCCCGGACGGCCCGGAACACTGGATATCGGCAATATACCCGGGGCAGTATAACCCAAGCCCCACACACCCGTCGCCGCGCAGCCCCCCACCTCTCCGTCCGCATCACGCTCAGGCCCAAATAAAAAGACAACGCCCCCAAGTGGTCCGCCCCACACACCCCCCCTATGATGTCTCCCCCAAGGGCTCGACCCCAGAGCCCTCAAACCCGACACACCATCCCCGACACCCCAACCATGACCACCCGCGTAAACAAAGCCGAAGAACTCAAGAAAGCCAAGGACGGCTTCGATGTCCTTAAGGATCTGCTGCGATACTCCGAGCAAGGCGATTACTCCGCCATCCCAGAGGACGACGCCGCTCAACGCTTCAAGTGGTTCGGCGTCTACCGCCAGAAGCCCAACACCGGCCACTTCATGCTACGCATCCGGATCCCGGCCGGGCAGCTCTCCCCCGCGCAGCTCAAGGCCATCTCCGAGCTCACCGAACAATACGCCCGCGGTTTCGGCGACATCACTACACGCCAAACCATCCAACTGCATTGGCTGACCACCGCAGACCTCAAGCCGATCTTCCAAAGGCTCTGGGACATCGGGCTTAACAGCATTTTTGCCTGCGGCGATGTCCCGCGCAACATCGTCGGCTGCCCGCTGGCCGGCGTGCTCGAAGACGAGATCATCGACTCCGCCCAGCACGTCCGCGACATCGACCAGCACTTCGTCGACGCCGGCAAAGAGTTCTCAAACCTCCCGCGTAAGTTCAAGACCGCCATCGGCGGATGCCACCTGCACTGCCACCAGCCACAGATCAACGACATCGGGCTCTACGGCGTCAAGCGGCCCAACGGAGAGACCGGCTACGGCCTGCTCGTCGGCGGCGGGCTCTCGTCCACCCCACACTTCGGTCAACCCCTACGCGTCTTCGTCAAACCCGAGCAGGTTGTCGATGTCGCACACGCGATCGCCACCGTCTTCCGTGACCACGGCTACCGAGAGAA
>JAJDCV010000081.1 GCA_029260675.1 Phycisphaeraceae bacterium | reverse complement strand
ACGCTTGGTTGCCAACTCCCCTGGGCTTATCGCAGGCTCCAACGTCTTTCATCGCCTCTTGACGCCAAGTCATCCGCCACACACTCTTAATAGCTTAATCACCCCGACCTGCGACCGACGTAAACGCCGGACCAAGCCGAGTCAATCCGCTGTGACGATTACACAGCGACCCACCGACACGCCGCCTCAAACAGACAGCCACGCGGCGATGAGCAAGCACCTCATTTGCGCTAGAACTTTAACTCGGTATTACACAAACAATATTGCGTGCAACACCAAGACCTTTTCACTTATCAAAGAACACGGGGCCGGGCGGGCCTGAGCCGTTCCGATCCCCCCGCTTGCTGCGGGTGATAGAGCCCCTTTGAGGGACGCCGTCACTGGCAGCGAGCGGAGTACTTTACCGGCCCATCCGTGCCTGTCAAGCCGGGTAATTCCGGGCATCTGATCAGGCGTTGCGGTAGGCCTCTTGGCGTCGGATCTCGGCCTTCTGGGTGGTTCCCCGGGCCGATTCTGCCAAGAAGAGAAATTGTACCTACCCCCGTATGTCTGTCAAGTCGGGCAGATCAAGGGGCTTACGCCTCTCGCCCTAGCCTGGCACCGGTACGCTAAACTACGGCCACCTAAGGAGAATCACGATGCGCCAGGTCCAAATCCCGATGAGTAGGCATATCACACTTACCCTGATGGCCTTGCTCATAGTGTTTACCCACTCATTGCAGGCGGAGGCACCCGCCCCGGGTGTCCCGCAGGGCTTTACGCCTTTATTTAACGGCGAAGACCTCACGGGCTGGAAGGGGCTGGTCGCCAACCCACTGAAACGTGAGCAGATGAACGACGAGCAGTTGGCCCAGGCGCAACGTGAGGCCGACGAATCCATGCTAGCGCACTGGCGGGTTGTCGACGGCGCACTCGAGTTTGATGGCCAGGGTGAAAACCTCTGCACCGCCCGAGACTACGGCGACTTTGAGCTGTACGTCGACTGGAAAATCCTCCCCGCGGGCGACAGCGGCCTTTACGTACGTGGCAACCCACAGATACAGATCTGGGACACCGGGCACGAGCCGCTATTCAAGCACGGTGCAGACCAAGGCTCCGGGGGCTTGTGGAACAACAAGGACAACCCAAGGTTCCCACTAGCAAAGGCGGATAATCCCGTCGGGGAATGGAATACCTTTTTCATCCGCATGGTCGGCAACCGGGTGACGGTAAAACTTAACGGGCAGCTTGTCGTTGATAACGTCGAGTTGGAAAACTACTGGGAGCCCGGCAAGCCACTGCCCCCTACCGGGCAGATCGAATTGCAAAGCCACGGCAACAAGCTCTGGTTCCGTAACATCTACATCCGTGAGTTGAATGACAAGGACGATCCAGGCGTTACAGACGACGCCG
This sequence comes from Phycisphaeraceae bacterium, assembly GCA_029260675.1. Taxonomy (GTDB): domain Bacteria; phylum Planctomycetota; class Phycisphaerae; order Phycisphaerales; family Phycisphaeraceae; genus JAJRRS01. The sequence continues at coordinate 10,103 of JAJDCV010000081.1, read as the reverse complement.
TCACGCCCACCGACGGCGTCATAAAACTATTCAACGGCGAAAACCTCGACGGGCTCTACACATGGCTGAAGGACGAGCAATACGAAGACCCACGCGATGTCTTCCGGGTGACCGACGGGATGCTCCACGTCACCGGCGACGGGTTCGGCGGGATCCTTACCCGGCAGGCGTACGAAAACTATCACATGGTCCTGGAGTTTAAGTGGGGCGAAAGAACCTGGCGCGAGCGGTCCCAGGCCGCGCGGGACTCGGGCTTGCTGCTGCACAGCACCGGGGCCGACGGCGGATACAACGGCACATGGATGCCCGCGATCGAAGTACAGATCATCGAAGGCGGTGTCGGCGACCTGATCATGGTCTCCGGTAATTCAGAAGACGGCAGCCCCGTACCCATCGCCATCACCTGCGAAACCTCAAAGGACCGCGACGGCGAAATCATCTGGCAGGCAGGAGCACCACGGCAGACCTTCGACCGCGACCACTACAAGCGTGTCAACTGGTTCGGACGTGACCCCGATTGGGAAGACAAGCTAGGCTTCCGCGGGAGCAAGGACCCGGACAGCCCGGTCGGCGACTGGACACGCCTGGACGTGACCTGCGACGGCGGACACATCCAGGTCTACGTCAATGGCACCAAGGTCAACGAGGCGTTTGATGTCACGCCCCGCCGCGGCAAATTGCAACTGCAAACCGAACTGGCCGAGGTCTATTTCAGGCGATGGGAACTCTGGCCGCTGGACCAGGCACCCGAGCCCGGCCCGGCAAATTAGCACACCACTACCATGGGCCAGTCAAGCCGTGAAATAGTGAAACGACTTTATTAGCCCTGAGATTGGCGCCATTAATAAAGGTACTGGTCGATTAGGACCAATCATTAATCCGCCCCGAAAAATCTGAGCGTGCTGCTCTTCGAGAGCCCCAAATTCCCAATATAAAGAGTGATTGTGTATTGACATGGTGTCTTGAATTGGCTAACGTATATTTGCTAAAAAAGAAGTGTCACGCTTAATTTTGGGGAGTTTCGGAGAAGTGCGAAACAAAAAGAGAGAGTACAGATCTCATCTCTTGGTAGATTCGTCACGAGAAGTGATAGATCACCTCACCGGGCATCTAATCGGGTTAGGCGCCACTCCTATCTCACACACGATCCGTTCACTTCGGGGCCGGCTCTGGTTCAGAGGTTTCAACCACACAGGCTTCACACGGTTTTGTTGTGTTGCGTTGTGGGGTTCGGTTCGATTGGCAGGCAATTTCCCGGGCGGCGACCATTTATGTTTTGGGCGTTCATGTCAATTTACTAACCATACGAACGGGGGGGGGGCATCATGGCCACTTCCAGATTTCCCGGCAAGCGCAATAAATCCGTGACGGGACGGAATCCGCACGCGGACTCCCCCGAGGATGCCCGTTCGTCATCAACACCCAGCCGATCCGGGTTCGAGACGCTTGAGCCGCGCCTGCTGCTTTCGGCGACACCACTTGGGCAAGACGATCAGCTGCCGGTCGCCGGCACGGTGATCTGGCAAGGGGAGGAGGTGGAGGCGTTCACGGGCCGGTGGATCGCCAAGTTTGCCACCGGCGATCTGGACGCCGAGGGACTGATCACGGGCATGAATAATGAGGCCACGAGTACCATTGATTCGGTTGAATCTTTAGGTGCAGACGGGTTATTCCGTATCACGACGGATCCCGCGTTAACGTTCAGCGAGGTGTTGGCGGATATTGATTCGCTTGGCGGCTTCGACTTCCTTGAGCCCGATTTCGTTCACAGCATCGACGCCTTCCCGAATGACCCCAGCCTGGGGAGTTTATTCGGGCTTCACAACACCGGGCAGAGCGGCGGCACACCCGACTCTGATATCGATGCGCCCGAGGCGTGGGATATCAGCACCGGGAGTACGGGCGTGGTCGTCGGTGTCATCGACACCGGGATCGACTACCGCCACCCCGACCTCTACCAGAACGTCTGGCTGAATCAGAACGAGATACCCACTTCATTTGCCAGCAGCCTGATCGACTTCGATAACGATGGCCTGATCACCTTCAGGGATCTGAATGAATCGGTCAACGCGCCATTCGTCACCGACTTTAACAGTACCGGTTACATCGATGCCGGCGACCTGTTGGCGGACTCACGGTGGGAGAACTTCACAGATCAGGACGCCAACGGCTTTGTCGACGACTTGGTTGGTTGGGACTTCATTAATAACGATAACGATCCGTTTGACGACAATAAGCACGGCACGCATGTATCGGGCACCATCGCCGCGACGGGCAACAACGGCGTGGGCGTGGTCGGTGTCAACTGGACCAGTCAGATCATGGGGCTGAAGTTCCTGTCCAGCGGGGGCAGTGGTTCGACTTCAGACGCGGTCTCCGCGGTCAACTACGCCACGGCGGCGCGACAAGCCGGCACGAACATCAGGCTCACCAACAACAGCTGGGGCGGCGGTGGATTCAGTAGTTCCCTGCTCGGCGCTATTAACAGCGGCGGCTCGGCGGGGATTCTATTTGTAGCTGCGGCGGGCAATAGCGGCGCGAATACCGACAGCTCGGCCCACTACCCATCTTCCTACAACTCGGACTTCATCATCTCAGTGGCGGCCACCGACCGTAACGACGCCAAGGCGGGTTTTTCGAACTACGGGCTGTCAACCGTCGATCTTGCGGCACCCGGTGTAAGCATCCTGAGCACGCTGCCGAACGGTGGGTATGGTGAACTCAACGGGACTTCGATGGCCTCACCGCACGTGGCGGGTGCCGTGGCTCTGGCGTGGAGCGTCGCTCCCAACGCGACTTTACAGAAGATCAAGGACGCCATCTTCGACGGGGTCGACCCGGTCGCTTCGATGGCTGGCCGGTCCGTTACGGGCGGGCGGCTTAATGCATTCAATGCGATCAACGCGCTTGGATTAACAATCCAGTCGACTTCGCCTTCACAAGATGATGTGATTGCGGCGCCTCCTACCGAGTTCGCCGTCGTATTTGCAGACGACGTCAATCCCTTGAGTGTCCAGGCATCCGGTTTCACGGTCAACGGGATCGCCGCTTCCGGTTTCATGGTACCCGGCAGCAGGACGGTCACATTCCAGTTCGCCTCTTCACCGGTTAGCGTGCAGGGGGTCCAGTCCATGGCCCTGGCCGCAGGCTCGGTCGATCGACTCGGCGACGGCTTGAGCAACAACCTGCTGCAGGTCAGCTTCCGCTATGACCAGACCCCTATTGGTGTCACGGCGATGACCCCAAGCGATGGCTCAACCGTGGCCACGCCTCTTGATTCACTGACACTCACATTCAACGAACCGGTCGACCCCGGAACTATCAGCGCCACTGACCTGGTCCTTAGTAAAGGCACCGTGACCGGCGTCACCCAGATGAGCCCCACTGAGTTTGCGTTCACGCTTGATGGTTTAGTCGGCGAAGGGGCGTTGGATGTAACCCTGCCGGCCGGGGCCTTGACCGACTTATTCGGCAACACCATGGCCGCAACGTTTAATAGCACGATATTCGTGGATATTGGTATCTCCCCGTTCCCGACCCCTTTGTCTGTTGTTGAACCTTTTGGCGGGCAGGTCTATGAGGGGCAGGTCGGTGGATTTATCAGTTCGTCGACGGACACCGATAGCTTTACGATCGAGCTTGACGCGGGGCAGCAAGTGACCTTGCGTGTGCAGGCGGATGCGGGGCTGCAGCCCCTTGTTGAGTTGTATGACCCGTCCGCGGTCTTAATAGGTAGCGATTCGTCGGGGGCCGCGGGTCAGCCGGCCCTGATGCAAACGATCGCGGCAACGGCAGCCGGGTTGTACACGATAACGGTCGGCGGTGTATCGGGCACCGGGTCGTACAACGTGCAGTTATATCTCAACGCCGCGGCGGAAGAAGAGGGCGCCGGGGCGCCGACTAACGATACCATCGCAGACGCACAGGATCTCAGCGCATCGTTTACCGGGCTTGGCGGCTCCTTGTCAAGAGCGGCGGTGATCGGCGAGGGCCCGGGCGCAGACGTTTACCGGCTTGACCTGGGCACAGGTGAATTGGCGTCGTTCGCGATCAGTGGCCTGGACGTGGCGACCGCGGGGATCGAGCTCCTGGATGCCTCCGGCGCGCTGCTGGCAAACGGTATTGTCAACACCAACGCGGATCAGGTGATCACTGATTTTGTCACACCCGCCGCGGGGCCCTACTACGTCCGCGTGACCAGCAACGGCCGGTATAGCCTTCTGTTGATCCGCGGCGGTACATACGGCACCGACCAGGCAGACCTGCAAGACATCACGCTGCCGGGTACGGTCCTCGGCCAACTTGGAGGAAGGGTTGCCCCGTCACCGGGTCCTGCCGCAGCGGTTACTGGGCCATTCGACGTCATCGCATCGCCCCTGTCCTTGGGGTTCGCTGTTGACGGTTCGTTTGTCGGGCCGACCGTCGGGGCTCGCCACAACGGGGTTGAGTTCTTTAACTTCGGCACGGAGCTCGCGGGTTATGCTGTGTCATTCAATGGCAGTAGCTTCTCGAATTCGGCACCCGACAGGAGTTCGTCGTTCCCGGTTACGATCGATGACCTGAGCACCGCCGGGCATCATGTATTCAGGATCACGGCGACGGTCAACGCCTCTCTGGGTTTCGAGCGCACCGTGAGCTGGCGGGATGGAGACGACTACGCGACGATCCACACGGTTTTACAGAACCTGACCGGTTCAGACCTCAACAATGTCGCGCTGCTGGAGAACATTGACCCGGACGCCGGCGGCGTGTTCGACACATCCAATGACGTGACCTCCACCGATATGCTGGTGGTGGCCTCTAATATTCATGGAGCCATGGGGCTGGGTTCGGATGACCCGCGTGCCGTCGTATCGGTAGAAAATTTTGATGTTGTAGACCCGTTCGTGGTGATAGGTTCGCCGTCGGATCCCAACGGTTTTGTCGATGATAATTCGATTAATATAGCATTCGATATCGGGCTTCTGGGGCCCGGTGAGTCGGCTGACATGACATTCGCAATGGTGTTCGGCTCCAATCAATCGCAGGTCGAGGACACATTCACAAACATTGCTCTGCCGCCGGGCGGCGTGGGCGGCGGGGACGATGAATACCGGGTATCCGTGAACGCCGGTGACGTGCTGACCCTCACCACCGCGACACCGGCCGACGGCCCGTTTGAGCCGGTGAACCTGCTTGATCCGGCCATCGAGTTGATCGACCCCTCGGACAATGTGGTCGCCGCCGATAGCAACAGCGCACCGGACGGCCGCAACGCCGAGTTGAGCTTTACAGCTACCGTCACCGGGACCTACATCATCCGCGTTCTGGACGAGGGCACAGACCCGGGGGACTACATCCTTACCGTCAATGGTTCGACCGCAACGCCCCCACCGCTGCGTGTGACCCAGATCGACCCCGCCGATGGCGCTGAATTAGCGGCCACGCCGACCCAGGTTACGGTTGACTTCTCGTCTCCTTTGCGGCTTTCCAGTGTCAGCGCCGACGATCTTAGAATTGACGGAATTGCCGCGACTGCGTTCAGCTTCCTGGATGGTGACACGGTGGTGTTCGATATACCCGGCACCATCAAGGGGTCTCATGTGATCGAGATCGCCGCGGGCGCGATCGTGGGCCTGAATGACACATCACTGGAGGGGTTCTCGTCGTCATTCAACTTATCACTGGACCCAATCCTGCCGTTGGGCAGCCTGATCTACGACCCGCCGCTGCTTGGGCAGATCGCCAACCCCGGCGATGTTGAGGAATATCTCTTCAGCCTGGACCCGGCTCAGACCATCACGCTCGTAGCCGATCCATCGGGGGCGTTGCAGCCCGTGATCGAGCTGCTGGACCCGTCCGGTTCAACGATTGCCACATCCGAATCGATCGGCTTGGGGGATCAGGTATTGATCCAGACCGCCGGGACCACCACGGCGGGGACTTACACCATCCGTGTCAGCGGGGCCTTGGGCACGACCGGCGACTTCGCGTTGCAACTGCTTCTGAATACCGCCGTCGATCGGGAGAGCAACAACACCACCGCGGCGGCTCAGGACCTCGTCCCGGCGTATGTTGACCTGGCCGGGCCCGGCAACAGGGCGGCCGCGATCGGGTCTGTAAGCGCGGTCGATGACGACTTCTATCGGATCCGGCTGACAGAGGACAAAGACATGGTCACGATTGCTGTCACGCCCCAATCCGGCGGGACGCTCCACGTTGACCTGATCAATCGCGACGGGCTGAGGGTCGCAACCGGGCAGGCGAACGCATCCAACGTCGGCTCCGTCATCCGGGACTTCCGGGTGGCCGGTCGGCTTAAGAAGGGGGATTTCTATATCCGTGTGTACGGCAGCGGGGAGTACTCGCTGGTGGTCACCAAGGACGCCTCATTCGACCTGGAACCGAACGACGATCTGGCTCAGGGCCAGGACATCACCGCCACGAACAGCGTCCTGGGTTTCGTCGGGGCCGCACTGGTGCCCGGTGGAGCGGTAGACCTCTACGACCACTACACGATCAATGTCGATGCCGGCGACGTGCTGACGATCGAGACGGACACCCCGGCCGACGGGCCGTTCAGCTTCGGGAACAATCTTGATCCCGCGCTCGAATTGTACGGCCCGGCCGGCGTGTTGGTCGCAAGCGACTCCAACGGCGCGGCCGATGGCCGCAACGCCAGGATCAGCTACACCTCACCCGCGACCGGCTCGTTTGTCGTCCGTGTCTTGGCCGACGCGGGGACACACGGCGAATACGTGCTTAATGTCGATGGCACACAGGCCGATCCCACGCCGCTTCACGTCACGTCTATTAATCCCACCGACGGCACACGGATGGGGTCCAGCCCCTCAGCCATCACCGTCGACTTCGACAGGCCCCTCCGCTTTATCTCCCTCAAGGCGTCCGACCTGGAAATCAACGGGGCCCCGTCGGGCCTGATCCTCAGCTTCAGCGATCAGAGCGTCACCTTCCTCGCGCCTATTTTCGGCGAAGGGACTCACACCGTTACGATCGATGCCGGGTCGATCCAGGACCTCCTGGGCCAAGGCAACGAGGCTTTCTCCAGCCAGTTCATTGTCGATCAGACGGCACCCCGTGTCATCGCCTCGTCGATCCTGCATGGCGACATCATCCCCGCAGGCAACGTGGTGTATACCGCGCAGTTCGATGAGGCCATCCTGACGTCAAACCTCGACGCAAGCGATTTCCTGTTGTCCGGGGTGACGCATGGAACGATCTCGGCTGACCGTTTCAGTTTTGATGACGTGACAAACACCCTGTCCGTTGAGTTCGACAGCCTCCCGGAGGATAATTACATCCTCACGCTGCGCAGCGGCGACGGGGCCATCGAAGACGTACTCGGCAGCGATCTGGACGGTGAGGTAAATCCCGTTGGCACGGTGATATCTGGTAACGGCTTAGCGGGTGGAGATTTCATCGTCGGCTTTGAGGTCGACATCACCGAGATGCCTTTCCCGACCCCCTTGAACGCGGTCTCGCCGTCGGGTGGTCTTGTGTTTGATGGTGATACGTTCGGTGTGATCGGGAATCCCATTGATACCGACAGCTTCACGATTCAGGTCGATCCTGGCCAGACGCTCACCGTGCTGGTCCGTCCGGTGGGTGCCGTCTTGCAACCGTTGATCGAGCTGCGTGATCCTTCGCTGAGTGTGGTGGGCACCGCCACCGCGAGCGGCCCGGGACAGCCAGCCCTGATCCAGACCGTTCACACGGTGGCCGGGCAATACACCATCACGATCGCCGGCGACGCGGGCACTACCGGGGCCTACACGGTTGAATTACTCGTCAACGCAGCCCTTGAGGAAGAAACATTAGGCGGGCCCGGCAACGACACGATCCTGGACGCACAGGACATCGTCGGTTCGTTCATTGACCTGGGAGCCGGCAACGCACGCGCCGCTGTGATCGGTGAGGGCCCGGGATTTGATGTCTACCGCCTTGCCCTGAACGCGGCGGATGCCACCACCATTGCTCTGAATTTGCTGGATGCCGGGACCGCTGAGATTGAGCTGTTGGACGCTACAGGAGCCGTGATGGCCGTGGGCGTTGACGCGATCAATGCCGATAAACTCATCGCGGACCTTGTCGCACCCGCCTCTGGTGACTACTTCATCCGTGTCGACAGCAACACACGGTATAGCCTGTTGGTGACGCGCAACGCCACCTTCCAGGCCCTGGCTCAGAGCGATGTCGGTGGTCCCCAGGACATTTCAGTCACCGGCTCAGTGCTCGGGCACCTGACCGGGGGCCCCATCGCGGCGGCCGCAGACCCCGTGATTAAGCTCGGGCTGATCCAGGACGCCAATCCTTGGGGACGGACTTCCAACAACGCCATCGCCGCGGAGCTGGGTTACAGCGTGACCCAGATCTTCTCTTCGGCCATCGGGTCCACGGATCTTTCCGCCTTTGACATCATCGTCATGGCGGGGGATCAGAACACCACGACTTACGGCCGGGTACTGGCGAACATGCCCGCGATCGAGTCCTTCGTCAACGCCGGAGGGACGTGGGTCCTCAACTACGCCGCCGGTTCCCTGTCCAGGCCTCTTGGATTCGATCTGTTGCCTGGCGCCGATGGGCTGGTGTTTACCGGTCGCAGCGGCAAGGACATCAACGTACTGGACCCGACCAGCGGCCTGATCGAAGGCGTCGGCGGCGTGATCGACAACACGATCCTGGACGGGGGAAACTCATCGACACACGGTTTTGCAACCGGCACGTTACCCGTCGGCGGGAACGCGATCCTGTCAACCGGTACGTCGTCTCAAATTGTGGCTTTGGATTACCCGTTCGGCGGCGGAAGCGTGATTGTTCATACGATCCCCGTTGAGTTCTATAACGGCGGGCCTCACGGCATCGGGCGGGTCTTCCATCGAAACCTGTTTGAGTTTGCCAGCGAATCCGTGCAGCCCGGCACCAGCACCTTCAGCGTCCGGGTCAATTCCGGCGACGCATTGACGATCCGGACCAAGACCCCGGGTGACGGCGCTTTTGTGCCGGTGAATCTGCTCGACCCCGCCATCGAGCTGATCGACCCGACCGGAGCGGTCGTAGCCACAGACAGCAGCAGCGCGCCGGACGGCCGTAACGCACTGATCACGTTCACCGCCATATCCACGGGGACCTACACCATCCGGGTCACGGCTGAAGGCGCTGATGCGGGCGATTACCTGCTCGAGGTCACCGGCCATACCGGGGCGCTTCCCACGTTCGAGGTCATCGGCTCTGATCCGATGGACGGCGCAACATTCACAACACAACCGACACAGATGACCATCGACTTCTCCGACACCATGCTGCTGACCAGCCTTGACCCGTCGGACCTGATGATCGGCGGCGAGGCCGCGGTCGCGGTCACGGTGGTCGACAACGACACGGTAGTCTTTGATCTGCCGTCGATTGCTGACGGGATCCATACCGCTACGATTGCCGCCGGCGCCGTTACCAATCTGCAAGGCACCGGACTAACGGTGTTTACCTCGAGTTTTGAGGTCGACTCCACCGCACCCAGGCTCATCAATAGTTCGATCCAACTGGGCGATGTGCTGACAACCGGGGCCTTGACGTATACCGCCGTGTTCAGCGAAGAGCTTGATTCCCGCTCACTCAACACCGGTGATGTGTCTCTTGTGAGCGCCAACAACGGTTCATTCTCGCCGACCCTCTTCAACTACGACCCGGCAACCTCGACTCTGACACTCGAATACGTCGGGCTACCCGAGGACCAGTTCACCCTGACCCTGTTCAGCGGTAACGGGGGGTTCGAAGACTTGCTTGGTCTTGACCTGGATGGAGAACCCATCGCCTTCCCGATCCCGCCGAACTCTTCTGGGGACGGTGTACCGGGAGGCAACTTTTTCGTTGGATTCTCGACGGACATCGGGACCACGGCCTTCCCCGTCCCGTTACTACCGGTCGACCCGGCCGGGGGCCTTGTCTATGAAGGCGAAGCGACCGGTGTGATCGGCAGCGCCGGTGACATCGACAGCTTTACTATCAACCTCGACGCCGGCCAGACGGTCACGGGTCGTCTTTCTGGCGGAGCGCCTTTCCTCGGGGTGGTTGAATTGTTCGACCCATCGATGGCGCTGATCGGTTCG
>JAJDCV010000080.1 GCA_029260675.1 Phycisphaeraceae bacterium | reverse complement strand
GTTCAGGGCGGTGCGTCTGGGGCGCTCGAAGAGTGTGTCGTTGAGGTCGTGTTCGTAGCCGAGGGAGTAGGTTCGGCCGAACATGGTGAGGTCGTGGAGGGGAGGTAGAGAGGCGAAGGGGCGTTGTTGATAGAGGTTGCGGACGGGCCCGGTGAAGTCGTCGGGGTTTTCGCTCATGGTGAGCACGCCGATGCCGAAGGGGTTATTGACGTCTTCGTAGACCACGGCCTGTATGCCTGAGGCTTTGACGGCGTCGATGGCGGCGTTGGTGTCACGGCAGCCGCCGAAGCACATGAGCTGGATGAAAAGGCGTGTGTCGGAGCGCTGGTCACGTGCGCCTTTTTCGTCGATGTCGGGTTTTTCGGTTGTGGGTCGTTGCATCCCGCCAGCTTAGCGGGGGCGGCGCGGGGCAGCAAAGGGGGTTGGGGGGGATGATTTGTGGTTGCTGATTGATGATTGATGATTTGCGGAATGCGGGGGGCGCTAAACCGCAAGCGTGGTGGTGTATATGGAAGGAGTCCGTGGGTGGGTGTGTGGGAGAGTTTCTTGTCGCTAGGTGGTTTATGTCATCACCCGGGTTAGCGTGCTTAGTAGAGGCCGGGGTAGTGGAGGATGGCGGCGGCGGCGGTGGCGGCGGTTTCGATACGGAGGGTGTTTGGCGCGAACGACCAGTTCAGGCAGCCGGCATCGGTGGCGGCGGTCTGCTCGGCGGGGCTGAACCCCCCTTCCGGGCCGATGAGGACCAGGACACTTTGGGAACCGTGCAGTTGGTCGGCGAGGTCGGGCAACGGGTCGGCATGGGGCGTGGCGATGAGCTTGAGGTCGTAGGTTTCATCGGCCCAGGCGTCGGCGGGCGCGAGGGGTTTATCGATCTGCATGAGCCAGAGGCGTCGGCACTGCTTGGCGGACTCGACGGTGGACTTGGCGAAGCGGTCCAGTTTGGCGGGGCTGGGAGTGGCGACGCTGTGCTCGGCCTGCAGGGGGATGAATCGGTCGACGCCGAGTTGGGAGAGTTGGGCGGCCATCGAGTCGGCGCGGGGGCCTTTGGGGACGGCGGAGGCGAGGGTGAGCGACGGGGTTATCGGGGGGTGGTGTTGGAAGGCATGGATACGACAGAGCGCATGGCCGGCGTCGAAGCGGTCGATGGAGGCTTGTGCGAGTGAGCCTTGGCCGTCGAATAACTCGATGGTGTCGCCGACCGATAAGCGCAGGACTTTGCGTGCGTGGTGGGATTCCTGACGGCCCAGTGTGCAGGTGGGGTCCGATACCGGGCTGTCGGTGTGAGCATCTAGCCCCCCCGCGGGCTCAGGGCGGTCGGTTGTGTCATTTGAGCCCCGTGGTTTTGGCAGCGTGGGGCAGAAAAACCTGTGAGGGTTGGGTGTCTGGCAGTCGTTGGTCATGAATAATCTCTTGGCGGTTCCGGTTGAACGGGGCTTGAGTCGGGCCCCGTGTGCGTCGATAAATCGGGGTACAGCGGTTGGGCAAGCCGGGGGTTATCCGGGGCGGCGCATGATGGCATATCCATCGCGGCGCGGCCAATTTGAGGTCGGGACAGGGAACGACGAGGATTTGAGCGAGACACCTGAACAACCCGAAGACGGAGCGAGTCCCCAGGACATGGACCTGGAGGCGCAGCTTGATGACTTGTTGAACCGCCTGGAAGAGGTGGACCCGGAGACGGTCCCGGCGGACCTGCGCAAGAACCCGCCGGCCGAGCCGGTGGCCCCGGAACCTATCGAGGCCCAGGCGGCAGAAGAACCTGAACCCGTGGAGGGAGTTCAGGTTGTCGGTGAAGCAAGCGTCGATGAGCCGGCCCCGACGGACCCGGGAAGCCAGGGTCAGGGCCTGGATCTCGAGTCGATCGCTTCGATGGCGTCGGACCTGCTGAATCAGCAGATCGATGCGACAATCGAATCGTCGGCGGGTGATGCGGACCCCAAAGTATCCTCAGCGCCGGACAGTCCGACGGATTCAGAATCAGCTCAAGCGCCCGAGCCGGCGGTGGTGGAGTCTGCGGCACCCGAGTCTGCGGCCGTGGAAGCGTCCAAACCAGAACCGCTCGTGCCGTTGGGTGAAGACGACCTTGCAAGCCAGATCCAGGGGCTGCTGAATGAGGTGCAGACCCAAGGCGCGGGCGCGATCGCAGACAAAGAGCCGGCGGCAGCTGTGGCCGAAGAGGCACCCTCGGCTGATGAATCTCAAGCCGTTGCGGAAGATGTGGTAGATGAATCGACTGATGTTAAGACGCCGACGGCGGCGGTGGAGCCGGCAGAGGCGGCGGGTGTAGAGGCGGGCGCTTCGGACCCGGATCCTAATGCCGGGGCGGTATCGATCGATCAGATCGACGCGATGCTGGCGGATTCGGCGGAGCAGGCGATCGAACACGGCCCCGCGCCGGCGACGGACATCCCGCCGGGCACGGACGAGGTGCTTGCCGCGCAGGCCAAGGCCGAGCAAGAGGCGGAGGCCCGCGCGAAGGCGGATCGTGACGCGGCCGAGCTGCCCGGTGCGCAGACGTCCGAACCTCAGCCCGAACCCGAACCGGTGGCAGAGTCTGTGGCGGAACCCGTCGCGGTCGAGCCTCAACCCGTAGAAGCGATAGGTGCCAGCGCCGAGGATGTAGCGAAAGAGCTGGATGAGGAGGCGCAGCCCGCCGCGGTTGCCGTCCCGGCGGACGAGTTGGCCGAGCCCGTGTCGGCCGAAACGGCGTTTGCAGATGAGCCCCAGGCGGGTGAGGTAGTGATCAGGCAAAGTCGGTTGAAGAAGGCCGAACGCCGGATGCTGCAGATCTGCGGCAGGGTCAATCGGCCGTTGAGCGGGCTGTCGCCTGAGATGCGCGACACGGTCGGTTACGCCGGGGTGCTGACCACGGCGGTGGCGATGTTCATGGTGCTGTACGGCGTGCTGTTCTAAGCACGGCGGGGGCCGGTTCACCGGCCGGTGATAACCAACAATAAATACTCGGATTCATCGGATGGGTTGCATGAGAAGCACCGGCGTGACAAGTCGCGGCGCTTCGTATCTAGCCAAAGTATCTGCATGACACGGGGGCGGGGGCGTACTCATCTAAATGTACTGTGTTTACGCCGAGGCATCGAAACTAGTCCCCGTCTTCTTGGATGTTTCGAGCTGCGAGGAACCCGCGTAGGATCTCGGCGGCGGCGAGCGCATCCCGTCGGGCTTTTTTTTGGCCCCGTGTCAGGCCGGACTGTGCCATCTTTTCGTCTGCGGCGGCGGAGGTGAGGCGTTCGTCGTAGAGGTGCACCGGCAGGCCGAAGCGGGCGGTGAGTTCTTTGGCCAGTTCTCTCGCCTTGGTCACCCCCGGGCCTTCGGAGCCGTCCATGTTCAGGGGGACGCCGAGGACGAGCGCGTCGGGGCCTTGTTCTTCGATAACGCGCTCAAAGCCTTTGAATAACAGGTCGGGTGTTGACGCCTGGATGGTTTCGATGGGCGAGGCGATGCCGGTGATGTCGTCGCCGACGGCGATGCCGGTCCGCTTCTCGCCTAAGTCGATTGCCAGGTATCGCATGGGGTGATTGTACGGTCAGGAGGGGAGTTTCACCGCGAAGGCGCGAAGAGCGCGAAGAAAGACAAGAAGAAGAGTTGACAGGATGCTCAGGATAAGACGTGGGCATGGACAGATGCTTGATCCTGTCCATCCTGTCATCCTGTCTAAACTCTGGTTCTTTTGTCTTTGATGATTCACGGTGTCGGATGGAGGAACTACAACCACTCTTGCCCGAACTTCTCGCCGACCTGTTTGTGGAGGTCTTTGATTTTCTCGGCCTGGTCGGCCTTGCATACAAGGGTTGCGTTGGGGGTGTGGATGATGACCAAGTCTTCGCAGCCGATGGCGGTGATGAGGTGGTTGGGGTCGTTGGAGGCGATGAGGGTGTTCTTTGAATCCAACACGTGCGACTTGCCGCCGTCGGTGGTGTTGCCGGCGGGGTCTTTGTCGAGGGTTTGCGCGAACGCGGGCCAGCTGCCGACGTCCAGCCAGCTCAGTGGCATGGGGACGGCGACGACCTTGGCGCGGTGGTCCTTGCTGGCGGGCTCCATGACGGCGTAGTCGACGCTGACCTTGTCGAGTGTCGGGTAGATACGGGCGAGCGTTTCGATGCGTTGATCGGAGTCCCAGGCGTCGGCGCACTCGGAGATGCCCAGGTAGTTGTCCGGGGCGAACCGGCGGATACAGTCCATCAGGGCGCTGCTGCGCCAGACGAACATGCCGGAGTTCCAGAGGTATTGTTCGGGGCCGGCCTTGTGGTAGGCGGTCGCGGTTTCGAGGCCGGGCTTTTCCTTGAACTCGCTGACCACAGATGCGCCGTGTTGTGCGAGGGGCTCGCCGAGCTGGAGGTAGCCGTAGCCGGTCGCGGGGTGGGTCGGGGCGATGCCGAAGGTGACGAGTGTGTGGGGTTGTTCCTCGGCGACCTTGTAGCCCTCTTCGACGATCTGACGGAATTGATCGGCGGGCTCGATGAGGTGGTCGGCGGTGAAGACGGCGACGATGGCGTTTTCATCGTTTCGGCCCAGGACGGCGGCGCCCAGGCCCACGGCGTTGAGGGTGTCGCGTCCGCAGGGCTCGCCGATGAATCGGTCGTCTGTCAGGTCCGGGAGGCCGTCGAGCATGGCTTGGCGCTGGGATTCACCTGCACAGATGTATATCTGTTCATCGGGGACCAGGCCTTTGAGCCGTTGCATAGCGACCTGCAGGAGGCTCTTGCCTTCGATGAAGGGGATGAGTTGCTTGGGCAGTCCCCGTGTGGACATCGGCCAGAGCCGGGTTCCCGATCCGCCGGCGATGATGAGGGCGTAGCGCATGTGGAAATGAGCTCAGGGGCTGGGGTTCTGGGTCCAGGGATTCGAAGTAATCAGGATTCCTTGTGACGACCGGTCACTAGAGTAACGGCGGGTGCGGG
>JAJDCV010000079.1 GCA_029260675.1 Phycisphaeraceae bacterium | reverse complement strand
ACAGACCCTGAAGGCCCCCAAAATCACCCGGCAGACATGGGGCCCGTCTGAGCCACCCTCAAGGACTCTATCAGGCCGTGAATCAGCCTAAACAGTCGGCTGCAAATCGGCCTGATTGACCCTCTGGCCCGGGCCGTACTGAGCGGGTACGATTGCTTGACGCTGACCCCATTCAGCGATAGATTGCTGTGATTACCAGACTTGTATTTAAATGGAGTTTATCCATGTCGGGAACGCAACGACGGTTGTTGGGCCTATGCCTGTTGGTGTCGGCCTGTTTGCCCACTTTAGTACACGCCCAGGAGCAGACGCCCGAGGCGCTCTGGGAAGACTTCAACCACTATGTGCTGATCGCCAAGCCGGACCTGGCGCTGGCGACCGGACAGACGCTGTTGGAACAGGCGGATAACCAGACGCTGCTGGCGACGGTCGAGTCCAGCGACCGTGAGGCCTGGGCGAATGTGCTGGCGCGTGCGGCGAAGATGGGTGAAGCCGACGAACGTTTCGCCTCACTGGTCGACGTGGCCAAAGACCTCGACAGCCGGATCCAGGCGGCGCGGGTCGAGCTTAGCCGCGACCCCCAACGCATCCAGTCCGACATCGAGCTGCTGGCTCAGGGCCAACGGGCGTACCGCAACGCGACCCAACGCCTCGCCTCGGCTGGCCAGTACGCGGCGCCTCAGATGCTCGCCGCACTGTTGGATGCCGACCAGTCGCGCCTGCACCCCTACATCCTTTCAGCCATGGTGACGATCGGCCAACCGCTGGTCGCCCCGCTGGCCGAAGCCCTGCCGCAACTCGAACCGGCGCCCATGGGGCAGGTCGCGCAGGTGCTCGCCGAGATCGGGTACCCCCAGGCGCTGCCCGCCATGAAGGAAGTGCTCGAGTCTCCCACCGCCGATCCGGACGCCCGACTCGCTGTTCAGGCGGCGTACAACTCGCTGCTCTCATCTACCCGGCAGCCCGCCAACCTCAGCGCCGCCGAGTGGCACCTGGGCCTGGGACAGGCGCAGTACACCACCGCCACCAGCAACAGTGAAGACCTTCAAGGCTACGACACGACCATCGGTTCGGGGCTGGTCTGGGCCTACGGCCCGAAGATCGGGTTGGTCCCCGTGGTGGTGCCAGGCGAGATCTACGGCGACGTGCTGGCGATGCGTTCCGCCAAGCGGGCCCTGGTCCTAAATGACGGGCTGGACTCGGCACTGAGCTTGTATCTCATGGCCAACCTCCGCCGTGAGAACCGCCTGCCACCGGATACCGTCGATCCCAGCTACCCAAGCGAGCTTCAGCCCGCCGGTTTCTACGCGATGCTCGCCGGACCCGACCGGTTACACGACGTGCTTGCACGGGCCACCACCGACGGTGATTCCGAGCTGGCACTCGACGCGATTCACGCCCTCGCCGCCACCGCCGGGACCGACGCGCTGGTCAACCGCGGTTCGGCGCAGCAACCCTTGATGAATGCTCTTTCCTACCCGGATCGACGGGTACGCTTCCGTGCCGCCGAGGCCCTGGCGCAGGTCAGGCCGACCGAGACCTTCCCCGGCGCTCACCGCGTGACGGCCGTGCTGGCCGAAGCGGTCCGCCAGAGCGATGCCCGCTACGCGATGGTGCTTGCAGACGACCAGGACACGGTCAACAGCCTGCTGGCGGCCTTAGGTGAGCTTGGCTTCGAGGCGTTCGGCGGGATGTCCATGGCCGACGTCAGCGCCGAGCTGAACCTCGTCCCGGGTGTCGACCTGATCGTCACCGCGGTCGACAGCGAGATGATCGTGCGTCTCTACCACGACACCGCCAACGACTACAAAACCGGCTCCGTGCCGATCCTGGCTCTTCAGACCGGCGAGCAACAGATCCGCCTGGGCAACGCACTGGGCGAGACCACCCGGGTCAGCTCGGCTCTGATAAGTGACGATCCCGAGGAACTCAAGGCCGCAGTCGAAGCGTCATTCAGTGCCTACACCGGCGACACCATCGGCGCTACCCAGAGCACGGAGTTTGCTCTGACGGCGCTACGGCTGCTCCGCGAGGTGGCGGTCGGCAGCAACATCTTCGACGTCTCCCAGGCCCAGCCCGCTTTGGTCAAGGCGCTGGCGGACGAGCGCGACGAAATCAAGGTCGCCGCCGCGGGCGTGCTTTCCCTGATCGACAATGCCGACACACAAAACGCACTGGCGGAGGCCGCCTTGTCTCTGGAAGGCGACCTGCAGCTGTCGATACTCCGCAGCCTGGCGGAGTCGGCGACCTACTTCGGCAACCACCTGGATGCCGGACAAACCGACCGCCTGCTCGAACTGGTGAACACCGGCTCAGGTGACCTGGCCATCGCCGCGGCTCGGGCACACGGGGCCCTGTCCCTGCCCACCGCCAACGCGGTGAAGCTGCTGACCCAGTAGCCTCTAAGTTCGCCCCCACAGCCCCCGGCTTCGCCGGGGGTTTTCCAACCGACCGGGTTTAGTTCGTAAGCCAAAAACCCGAACCTAGATCACTAAAGACAAAGCCCACGGACTTCCGCCCGTGGGCTTTGTTGTTGGCGTGGCCTGTAAGCCGAGTTCTGTCCCACGGCGAGCCGTGGGGGCGACCATTTCTCTAGGCCCGCCGTTGCCGACGGGCTCAAGCAACCTACCCGCGACGTGGCCTTTCGACCCGGGCCGGACCGGCCCGCGCGGTTGCCCGCGGCGTCGCTGCTTGGTCTTGCACGCGGTGGGGTTTGCCGTGCCCGGCCTGTCACCAGACCGGCGGTGCGCTCTTACCGCACCATTTCAACCTTACCTGTGACCGGCAAGCCGGCCCATCGGCGGTGTGTTTTCTGTGGCACTTTCCCGCACCCAGGCCAAGGCCCAGGCGGGTGGGCGTTACCCACCACCGTGTCCTGTCGTGCTCGGACTTTCCTCGTCGGACCCAAGGCCCGCCGCGGCCGCCCGTCCACGCCAACGGCGCTATTGTATCGACCCGCGGGTAAACGCGCACCGCAAGCCGTGGTATCTTTCGCATATGCCCACGCCCAAACTCTCCCCGGAAGCCACCATCTGGACCGACGCCCGCCACGCGCCGCTGGCCGGGGAGCTGATGAACCTGATGGGTTCGGCGATCAAACCCATCGGCATCGGGGGGCCACCGGTCGCGGAAGTCAACCAACTGGCCAAGGAACTTGACTGCCCACCCCACGACGACCTGCGCAAGCTGCTGGTCGACAGGCCGGCGGCATACCTCCTGATGACCAGCCTGGAAGGGGTGACACCCGACGACCTGTTCTCCGTCTGTGACCAGGGCACCACGGTGCTGACACTTGAACCGATCGCCAGCAATCTTCAGGGCCTCTCCGCCTCACTTAAATTGAACTCGGGATCTACCGGGCGCATCCTCACCGCACCCGTGTTCGCACAGTCGCCCGGCTTTCTTAGTGCCGCAGACCCATACGAGCTTCTGGGGGACCGCCGCGCCATCCGTTTCTCCAGTGACGGTCGACCGGAGCACGGCTCGCTGTTCGCCCGACTCTTCGACACCTGGATGACGGTCCTGAACTTTGCGCTGTTGCCTGAATCGATAGATGCTTCGCTGGTCGGGCCCCTAACCGAACCCACCGATGATCTTCGGTTGCTGGCGGGAACCTTGCTGGCACACGCGAGGATGCCTAGCGCGGTCGCTGCCTTATTGGAGGTCTCGGATACATCTGCACAAACCGGCCGGGAGTTGCGCGTCCAGGGTGACGGTGCCTCACTACGGATCACAGAATCCGCATACACCCTCCATGGCCCCGGCGGTGACCTGCTGGACCAGGCCCAGGACTCAGGCCCCGCAGGCTTCGCTGATATGCTCGCCGCCCAATGGCGCAGGCTTCTGGATCAGCCTTACCCGGCGGGTTCCGCCTTACACGCCCAAACCCAGGCCGACGCGATGGCGTGCTGCCTGGCATCCCTGCTAAGCATCCGCACCGGCCAACCGGAAAGCCCCGGCAAGCTCCTTGAGATCAACCGCTGACCATGACATCCGAGGCGGTGTCGGGGGGCGGTGGGATTCCTGCGGGTATGGCTGTTTGACACCCCCCGTCTCGGCCCTACACTTTAGCTGACTTTTCGGCAGAGCCGACCGTGACGAGGCCTAAAGGCTCAGGCGCGGACATCAGAAGGGATTGACCTGATCTGGCCGACCGGCGGCCCACCCCTTCGAGCTCGTTGTAAAAGGCCGGGCACCCCTTCACGAAACCGCCACACGGCCGGTTCCACCGAGGGTCGCCGAGCCCAACAGGCTTTTCGCAGACCACTTGGCCCGTAGTGTAATGGCAACACCCCAGTTTTTGGTACTGGTATTCAAGGTTCGAATCCTTGCGGGCCAGTTCCCCCCTACCGCCGAGTAATCGGCAGGTCTTGAAGGTATTTACCCGTGAGTGAACTCCTCCATAGCACGCTCCCCAACGGCAAGCCCGCCCCCCAGGCGGTCATCCTCGCCGCCGGTAAAGGCACCCGGATGGGTGATAGCGACTTGCCCAAGGTCCTGTACCCCGTGGCCGACAAACCGATGTTGTCCTGGGTGGTCAAGGCCTGCAAAGACGTGGGCGTCTCCCGCTGCGTGATCGTCGTGGGCTACAAAGCCGACGAGGTACGCCGCTCGCTTGATGGGATCGAAGGCATCGAATTTGCCGAGCAGAACGACCCCAAGGGCACCGCCCACGCGGCCCAGGTGACCCGGCACCTCTTCGACAATCAGCCGGCGACGGATCTTTTCGTCCTCGCCGGGGACGGCCCGCTGATCCGCACCAAGACGCTGGCCCGCGTGCTTGAAGTGCATCGCCGGCGCGGGGCCTCGGCGACCCTTGCCACCAGCATCATCGACGACCCCGCCGGATACGGACGCATTATCCGTGGCAACGACGGCGGGCTGGAACAGATCGTCGAGCAGAAAGACGCGTCACCGCAGCAGCTCCAGATCAAGGAAGTCAACCCCAGCTATTACTGCTTCGACAGCGCGGCCCTGTTCTCGGCACTCGATGAGGTGAAGTCCCACAACAGCCAGGGCGAGTACTACATCACCGACGTCCCCACCATCCTCAAGGGCCACGGCAAGCGGGTCGAGGTCGTCGAGGCGGTGCCGGCGGCGGACGTCTTGAGCATCAACACCCAGGCGCAGCTTCAGGAGGTCGACGCGATCCTCCGGCAACGCCTGGCCAGCGAATCCGTAGGGGTGACCTCCTCATGAGCAAGGCCGACAAAGACCAACTGAAAATCTTCTGCGGCCGGGCCAGCCGGGCTTTGGGCGAATCGATCTGCCGGTCGCTTGACCTGCCGATGGGCCAGGGCCACACCGAGATGTTCCCCGACGGCGAGATCCTCGTGAAGATCGAGGAGGACGTCCGCGGCCGGGACTGCTTCGTTATCCAGTCGACCTGCCACCCGGTCAACGCCAACCTCATGGAGCTGTTGATCTACATCGACTGCCTCAAACGCGCCAGCGCCCGGCAGATCACCGCGGTGATCCCCTACTTCGGCTACGCCCGGCAGGACCGTAAAGACGAGGGCCGGACACCGATCACCGCCAAGCTCGTGGCCAACCTGATCACCGCCGCCGGCGCCGACCGCGTGCTGACGATGGACCTGCACGCCGCGCAGATCCAGGGCTTCTTCGACATCCCCGTGGACCACATGACCGCCCTGCCGGTGATCCTCAAGCACATCGAGAAGCTCCGCAAAAAGGTCGGGCCGATGTGCCTGGTCAGCCCGGATGTCGGCAATGTCAAGACCGCCAGCGCCTACGCCACCGCCCTGGGCGACGAGATCGCCATTATCGACAAACGCCGGAAGAGTGGCACCGAGGTCGAATCCGCCAACATCATCGGCGACGTCAAGGATAAGACCGTCCTGATGATCGACGACATGATCTCGACCGCCGGCACGATCTGCGAGGCCGCCAAACTTGTCACCCAAAAGGGCGCCCTCGACGTGATCGCCGCCTGCACCCACCCCGTGCTCGTCGGTCTGGCGATGGAACGCCTGGAAGAGGCCCCGATCAGCCAGGTCATCGTCACCGACACCATCCCATGCGGGTCGCGCTGCGCCCCGATCCAGGACAAGCTCATCGAGCTGTCCGTCGCGGACCTGCTGGGCCAGGCGATGCACCGCATCCACCACAACATGTCACTGTCGAGCCTGTTCAGACTCAACGGCGGCAGCAAACGATAAATCACGGACTACTGAAACTAGCTAACAACACCAAGGCAAGATCTGCCAGATACGGAGACGACACCATGAGCTCAGCGACCCAACCCAAAATCAAGGCCGAAGTCCGTGAACGGACCGGCACCCGATACGCCGCACGCACACGCGCCCAAGGCAAACTCCCCGCAGTGATCTACGGCCACAAGAAGGACCCGGTCCACATCGCCGTCGACGCCAAGGAGCTGACCGAACTGCTGCACCACAACGCCCACCTGATCGACGTCGATGTCGCCGGTAAGAGCGAGCCCTGCCTGGTCAAGGATATCCAATGGGACTACCTCGGCCGAGACCTGATCCACGTGGACCTGGCGCGGGTCAACCTCAGCGAAGAGGTGGAGGTGGAGATCGAGATCGAGCTGGCCGGCCAGGCCGCGGGCCTCAAGGAGGTCGGGGCGCTGCTCGAGCAGAGCAGCAACACGATCCAGGTCAAATGCCGCGCCGATGCGATCCCCGAGAAGCTGACTCACGACGTCTCCGAGATGACCATTGGCGATTCGCTGCTGGTCTCGGGCCTGACCATGCCCGCCGGGGTGACCGCGGTGAGCGACCCGGACACCCTGGTCGCCCACCTCAGCGTCACCAAGATCCAGGTCGAGGAAGAAGAAACCGTCGAGGGCGAAGAGCAGCCGGAAGTCATCGGCGGCAAGCCCGAAGACGAAGCCAAGGCCGAAGGCGACGACAAGTAATTCCACGACGGATGGGAACACCACGGCGGCGATTTAATTTCGACCGATCGCCTCCCTCAGCCCCCGGCTCTGCCGGGGGATCGATGCACCATGAAGTGACCCCACAGAACTCATCCGTTCGGGGATCAGTAGATGCGCCGATCGATTGCTGCCATCCTCTAGAGACCACGCATGAAGCTCATCGTCGGCCTGGGCAACCCCGGATCGGAATACGTCAAGACCCGTCACAACGCCGGGTTCATGGCGGTCGAGCGCCTCGCTAAACGCCACGGCATCTCAGGCGTCAAGTCCAACTTCCACGCCGGCGTGCTCGACGGCCAGGTCGCCGGGCACCGATGCCTGCTCGTCCAGCCGATGACCTTCATGAACCGCTCGGGCCTGACCGTCGCAGAGGCCGTCAACTTCTACAAACTCGACCTGCAAGACCTGCTGGTCCTCGTCGATGAGGCGGCGCTCCCGGTCGGCACGATCCGCCTGCGCGCCTCCGGCAGCGCCGGCGGACACAACGGCCTAAGTGACATCGAAAACAGGCTCGGGACCCAGGACTACCCCCGACTCCGCATCGGCGTAGAGTCCCCCACCCGCGCCTCGCGCAAAGACTTCGTCCTCGGCCGATTCAGTGAAGACCAACTCGCCGAACTCGACCCCGCCCTGGACCGCACCTGCGACGCCATCGCGTCCTGGCTCAACGACGGGATCGACAAGGCAATGAGCCTCTACAACGCCGAAGAATGATTGGTTTGGAAGTTGGGGATCTGATGTGACGGGCTGATCGTGAGTGCCAGGCTAATATCTGATTTTCCTGCTTTCCCAATTTCCTGCGATTCCTGATTTCCTAAACCGCCGCTTCGTTCTCGTGCTGAACCAGCAGGTCGTAGAGATCCTGCGCGGTCTCGGCCTCCTGCAGGGCATCGCGGAGGTCTTCGCTGACCAGCAGGCGGCTGATCTTGGCAAGTGCCTGGATATGCGGGCCGGTCTTATCCAGCGGGGACGCCAGCAAGATCAGGAGGTTGACGGGCTTGCCGTCGATCGAGCCGAAGTCCAGCGGCTCGGCGGGTCGACCGATCGCCATACGCAGCTCGTCGCAGCCCTCGGCCTTGCCGTGGGGGATCCCGATCCCTTGGCCGATCCCGGTCGTGCGGGTCAGCTCCCGTTGCCAGACCGCTTCCTTGAGACCCTCGGCGTCCTGGACAGCCGTGTGATCGACCATCAGGTCGACCAGCTCAAAGATGCACGCCTGCTTATCGCCACCCGTCAGGGGGACCTTCACGCAGTCGGGTTGCAGGATATCAGTTAGCCTCACGTCCAACCCTCACACTGTCTTGGGGAAAACGAATGGGGAAGAATACACGTACCCTTGCCCTCCGGCAAGGCCGGAATGGCAGATATCGGCTATCCGGGGCCTTGTCTGTGAGGTTTCACCGGATCGGGTAGGCTTTGCGGCCATGACTTCGTCCCCCACCAAACCCCAAACGCCCGGCTCGGACGCCGACCTTGCCGGCCCCCTGAAGCAGTACTTCGGGCACGACCGGCTTAGGCCGATCCAGGACCGGGCCGTCGCCGACGTGGTAGCCGGCCGGGACGTCTTTGTGGTCATGCCTACCGGCGGGGGCAAATCGCTGTGCTACCAGCTCCCGGCCGTGATGGGCGGGGGCACGACCGTCGTGATCTGCCCGCTGATCGCCCTGATGCAGAACCAGATCGAGCTGCTGCGGGGTTACGGCGTCCGGGCCACGCTCTTGAACTCCACCCTCGAACCCCCCGAGGCCGCCCGCCGGGAGCGCAAGGCTCTGGACGGTGGGTATGACCTGATCTACATGGCACCCGAACGCATCATGAGCGCCGCCGGGCAACGACTGCTCGCCAGGCTCGACGTCGCACGCTTCGCCATCGACGAGGCCCACTGCATCAGCGAATGGGGCCACGACTTCCGCCCCGAGTACCGCCAGCTCGGCACCCTCCGCGCAAACTTCGGCGGGCGGTTCAAAGACACCCCCCTGATCGCCCTGACCGCCACCGCAACACCCCGGGTCGCCGGCGACATCGTAAAGATGCTCCACCTCCGCGAACCCGCCACGCACCACGGCGGGTTCGAACGCACCAACCTCTACTACGAGATCCGCCCCAAGCAACGCTCCTATCACCAGATCGCCGACTACATCCGCGACCACCCAAACGACGAAGGCATCATCTACTGCCAGAGCCGGGCCCGCGTCGACCGCTTCGCTCAGAAGCTGCGCGAACAGGGGATCGACGCCCTGCCCTACCACGCCGGCCTCGACGCAAACGTACGCAAGCAGAACCAGCACGACTTCATCTACGGCGACACCCGTGTCATCGTCGCCACCATCGCGTTTGGTATGGGGATCGACAAGCCCGACGTCCGCTTTGTCATCCACGCCGACATGCCCCGCCACCTGGAGGGCTACTATCAGGAAACAGGCCGGGCCGGACGCGACGGCCTACCTGCTGACTGCATCCTCTTCTACTCTCCCGCCGACCGCGCAAAGATCGAGTACTTCATCGAGCAAAAGACCGATGAAAAGGAAAAAGAGCACGCCTACGAACAGCTCGACAAGGTCGCAAAGTTCGCACACACCACCGGCTGCCGATGCGTCCCCCTCTTCGGCCACTTCGGCGAAGAGCACCCCGGCGACTGCGGCCACTGCGACAACTGCCGAAACCCACCGGTCCACAAGGACGCCACCGAGGACGCACAGAAACTCCTCTCCGCCATCGTCCGCACCGGCCAACGCTTCGGCCTGGGCCACGTCATCGACGTCCTACGCGGGTCCAAAGCCCAGAAGGTCATCGACCGCGGACACAACCAGCTCAGCGTCCACGGCATCGGGAAAGACCTGTCCAAGGGCTATTGGAAACAACTCGCAGACACGCTCATCAAGCTCGACCTGCTCGCCCTGACCAGCGACGAGTTCCGCACCGCTCACCTCACCGAGCTAAGCAAGCCGGTCCTCAAAGGCGAGCAGAAGGTGCAATTCGCTCTTAGCCGTGCCGTCGCAGCATCAAGCCCCGGCCCAGCCAAATCTAAACGCGCCTCCCCCACCGCCGACGACACCCCCCTGACCCCCGCCGACCAGGAGCTATTCGACGCCCTGCGCACCCTCCGCCGAACCCTCGCCGCCGAACAGAACGTCCCCCCCTACGTCGTCTTCGGCGACCTCGCCCTCCGTGCCATGGCCCGCAACCGCCCCACCACCGACTCCGACTTCCTGAATATCCCCGGC